>DASZHF010000075.1:0-10376 GCA_035938095.1 Solirubrobacteraceae bacterium | reverse complement strand
GACGTCGAGTTCCGTCAGGACGGCTGGTTGCGCGACCTGGTGGACACCGCCCGCGAGGACCGGGCCGACTTGGTCTGTGCCGAACTCGTGCCCGAGCGGCGGAACTACGTCGAGCCCTCTCCCCGGCGCCTCACGGTCCGGCTCATGGCCCGGCCCAGCCACTGGCTGCTGCTCGTCGATCCCGGCCGGGTCGCGCGCCTGAACTCGACCTTCGCCTACCACGACGAGCCGGCGCCACCCGGACCGGAGAGCGCGCTCGCGTTCGACGTCGGCGCACGCTTGTTCCGCGACGCCCTGGAAACAGGGCTGCGCTGGGCGACGATGCCCGCCGGCTACGCCGCCAAGTACCACCACTACGAAGGGCTGTCCTGGCCGGCCACGGCCCAGGCGCTTGGTTTCGAGACCGACCCGTACGCCGAGGCGGAGGCCAAGTGGGATGAGATCGACCGCCGGCTGCGAGCGCTCCGCAGCCAAGGCTAGATCGGGCCGGCAGCCCTCCTGCTCGAGCTCGTAGACTCGTCTGCGATGGACGCCTCCACTCCCGCTGTCGTTGGCCCAGATCAGGGCGAGCGGCTGTGGTTCCTCGGCACGACGGCGACGATCCTGATCGACGGCGCCCGCACGGGCGGGCGCTACGGCGCGTTTCACGGCTTGCTTCCGTTCGATGCCGCCCCCCCGCTTCACTCCCATCCCCAGGACGAGAGCTTCTACCTGCTCGCCGGCGAGGTGAGCATGTGGATCGGCGACCTTCCGGAGCGCCGCCTAGGCCCCGGCGCGATGGCGTTCGCGCCCGGGGGCACGCCGCATACCTTTCGCGTCGAGACCGAGACCGCCGAGATGCTTGTCCTCAGCACGCCGGCCGGCATCGAGGAGTACGTGCGAGCGCTGGGCGAGCCCGCCCAGCGGCCCGGGCTGGCGCCGCAGGGGGGGCCCCGCGACCTCGAGCGCATCGCGGCGGTCGAGCAGGAGCTCCAGTTCGTGCGTCACGGACCCCGACCACCGGCGGCCGCGGCGCCAGGCGGGTAGGTTCCCCTCTTAATTAAATAAGTCTGTCGCCGGTTCCGGCTACGGTCCGGTCCAGGCGCCGGCGTAGCAGGGGCGCGAGCCACAAGTGTTCGTCACCTGGCCGCCGATCTGCAGGAAGTCGGATTTCTCCTGACGGGCGGCGGCCGAGCGCCGGGGGAACTCGTGCGGGTCCTCCCCCGACAGAGGCGGCGTGTTCGTGGTCGGTGCCGGCGCCGTCCCGCACGGGCTGTCCCCCGACGGGCACGGGGCAGTGCGCGGCGGCCCGATGTCCCACAGCGTGATCGCCGATCCGTCGTACGGGTACTGGGTGATCGGCGGGATGCCGAACGTTGGGTCGCGCTCGGTGTACCGGCCCGGGTCGGCCCACGGCAGCCGGGCGTGCGCCCCGATCGTGCGGGCCTGGGTCTCGGCGGCGTAGTTGCTGACCTGGTGATCGCCCAGCCCGACCTGCATCAGGACGTGGTGCGGCGGGGTGTTGGGCAGCGGGTTGGTCGTCATGTGCGCCGCCAGACCGTTCGGATCGGAGTGGTCCCACATCTGCTGCATCAGCGACAGGATCAGCTGGCGCTCGAGCTCGTTGGGGTAGGCCTGGTAGAGCGGGTAGGCGTACTGGGGGATGACCGAGCCCGGATTGGTGGGGTCGGGGCTGGGTGGCGCACCGGTGCCGAAGTCGCTCGAGCGCTGGAGCAGCACGGCGTAGTTCATACCGGGTACCCCGACGACTCCCCGGTCGAGGTCGGGCTCGAGGGCGATCAGCGCGCCGCCGAAGATCCCGCCCTGGCTGTTGCCGTCGTAGAACAGGCGGCGCGTGTCGATGATGCCGGGTCCGGCGGTGACACCGTCGGTGTTCTTCTGGAAGGCGGGGCTGCTGCTGAAACCGTCGGGCCGGATCAGCAGCCGCCCGAGGTACATGAAGTTCACGAACGCCTGGTCGACGCGATCGACCAGGCTGGGGAAGTTCGACAGGTCGCCCTCGGCGGACACCGCGTTGGGGATGTCGCAGTTCGGCGTGTTCTGCCGGTTCGGGTCCTGACCGTAGGCGACGAGGTTGGTGAAGATCTGCTGCGCTTCGCTCGGGCTCGTCGGCGGACCGCTGGGGAACGGCGGCGAGGACACATCGCTGCACGCCATCCCCACCCACTCGGTCGCGCAGTAGATGAAGTTGTGCTCCTGGATCATGCTCTGGGCCTGGTCCTGGTTGACCTCGTCGCGGCTGCCGAACAGTCCGTGGCCGTAGAGCGCGGGGCGAGCCCCACCGTTGGCCAGCGCCACATACGGGATGTTGCAGGTGAAGTGCGCGGTCATGGTGTTGCCCGGGATCCACGTGGGAGATCCGTGTGTCTCGTTGGGCGCGTACAGGAAACGCGAGCCCGGAGGACAGCCGGGCAGGTTCAGGTAGCAGGGCACCGTGAAGGTGCCCTCCACCTGCCGTTGGGTCTTGCTGTTGAAGGCCAGGCCGCTGGGGTCGTTCTGCTTGTTCGTGAAATCGGTCACCTTGGTCACGCTGAACGCCGGCGCGTGGCCCTGGGCCTGGAGATCGGTCAGGTTGGTGTCGCCGAGCTGGGCGTAGGCGTCGTTGCGGATGGCGAGCTGGCGCTCGGACAGGCTGCGCTCGCTGGCCACGGTGAAGTCCCAGGCCAGGTAGAGGTTCTGGCGGTCGATGCCGGCCGCCGCCAGCGTGTTGAACAGCCCCTCGAAGTGCGCACGGCGTCCCTCGACCGCGGCGTCGGTGCTGGGGATGCGGTCCCGGTAGGTGCGGAAGGCGTCGCTGGGGGGCAGGACGTTGCCCGAGCCGTTGCGCATGTCGCGCAGGGCGACGATGTAGCGCGTGTTCTCGTCCAGATTGGCCGCCGGGCGGATGATGAGGTTGACGTTGGTCGGGTCGGTTGGATTCGAGTCGATCTCGGTCCAGATCAGCTGGCGCTGGAGCGTGCGGGTGTTCAGGACCACGACGGGTTGGTTGGGGTCGAAGGTGCGCGCGATGTCGGTGATCGGGACGGCGCCCGTGCGCGCGAACGCCTGCGGCGTGTCCATCCCCGGGACCTTGGTCACGATCGGTGAGCCGGGAGAGAAGCCGTCGTTGCGGTTGATGTCGGTCGGATCGATCGGCTTGCCCCCCCGGTTGGTGGGCATCGATGTGATGTCCAGGTTCACCCGCCGTCCCGTGGCCGTCGTGGAGTCGGGCACGGTGAAGTAGTCGTTGGGCCACGGCTGCATGCAGACGGCGGGATCCATCGGATCGCACTTTCCATAGCCCTGGTCCGGATTCGTGAGCGGGTTCGAGGCGCCGCCCTGGCTCGGGTTGGAGGTGAGGAGCCCGAAGTTGTTCCCGAAGTACGACTGCCCGCCGACGCCCGACACCCTCGGGCAGCGCCGCACGCCCGGACCCCCGACCAGCCGCCGGCGCGCGCGGTAGCCGCCCGCGGGCCGGAGCGGGGTGCCCTTGAGCAGGACCGCACGAATCTCGATCGTCCGTCCCCGGCAGGCAGTGAGCTCGGAGCGACCCGACGCGACCAGGCGCAGGACGACGGTACGCGGATGATGCGGCCGTACCTTCAGAGTGCGCGTGCCGGTGATGACAACGCCCGAGCCCGGCTGGCTCGAGGCCAGGGACACCGCGTACAGACGGATCGTCACCGGATGGCGGGCGACGAGCCGGATCTTGAGCGTCCCCGTGCGCAGGACCCTGGTCTGGTTGCGGGTGACCGGGCGCAGGACGAGGACGGGACGGGCGCGACGGGTGTTGTGAGGGTGGCCCGGGCGGCCCGGGCGGGTCGCCGCCCCGGATGGGGTCGCGCTCAGCAGGAGCGCAACGACCAGCGCCCAGCAAGACCACGCAACCCTGACCCGCATCCCTCCGGAAGTAGAGCAGAGAAGCGGCCCCGAGGACGCCGCTCCACCCAGGCGCCGGGCGCGAAAGGTGCGCTGACCGAGCTCACGCCGCCTGCTCGGCCGCCGCCCGCTGGCGGATGATGCTGTTGGCGCAGTCGACGATCGTCTCCTCGATGGGACGGGGCGACCAGCCGACGCGGTCTCTGGCCTTCTGGTTGGAGTAGCTCACCTCCTGGCCGAGCTCGCCGACCACCGAGCGCACGGCGGGATCGAACAGCCCCATGGCGCGCACCATCAGGTCGGGCACGGTCCGGCGCGGAACCTTGGCCCCCGCCGTCCCGAGACGATCGCGCAGGATCTCGGCCACTTGCGCCATCCAGAGGAACGGCCCCGCGGCGATCAGGCGCTCTCCGGCCGCGCCCGGTGCCATCATCGCCGCGACCTCGAGGGCGGCAACGTCGCGCACGTCGACGAAGCTGAACCCGAGCCGGGGAACACCAGGCATCCCGCCCAGCATCCTCTCGATGACCTGAAGCGAGTAGGAACGCTCAGCGCTGAGGACCGGGCCGAGGATGGCACTCGGGTTCACCACGGTCAGCCGGTCCACCTGGTCGGCCTCGCGCACAAACTCCCAGGCCGCCTGCTCGGCGATCGTCTTCGATCGCGCGTAGGGCGACAGTCGGGGATTCGCCGGGTCGGTCCAGTTCTCTTCGGTGAGCGGCGCCGACCCTTGCACCTCGCCGCTGTTGCGGACCGCGGCGACCGACGACGTGACCACCACGCGCTTGACCCCTGCGGCCAGGCTCGCCCGCAGAACGCGCAGCGTGCCATCCCGGGCCGGGACGATCAGCTCGTCGGGGTCCTTGGGCTGAGCGGGTGGGAAGGGCGAGGCGACGTGAAGGACGTAGTCACAACCGGCCACCGCCTCCGGCCAGCCGGCTTCCGAAGTGAGATCCGCGCCCAAGACCGACAGCCGCTCTCCGGCGTCCACCTCCAGCCCAACTGCGGCCCGCACCTCGGGCTCGCGCGCCGGGTTGCGCACCGTCGTGCGGACCACGTGCCCGCGTTGCAGCAGCTCGACCAGGCACCAGCCCCCGAGAAACCCGGTGCCGCCGGTGACCAGAACGGTTTGCGGGTCGGTCGTGCTCATGAGGGACCTCCTTAGGTTATCCCGGTGCCTGCGGGACCGAACTGGGCAACGGCGGCAGGATCAGGGGTGGACGAGGCGCTTGGTTGAAGTTGAAGTCGGAGGCGAGGTTGCCGGTCTGGGGGAAGGCCTCGCGGACATCGGGGCGAGGATCGGGGCGGCCGTCGGTGACCGGGTTGAGGCGCTGCCCGGACAGGAAGTCGTCTTCGATGAACTTCACGTAGGCGTCCTGGCCGGCGATCTGGTGGTCGATGAAGCCAGGTTTGGCGTACGGGCTGACGATGAGCCCGGGCACCCGGAACCCAAATCCGTTCTGGTCGACACTGACCGGCCGGACATGGTCATAGAAGCCGCCCCAGTCGTCCCAGGACAGGAAGATCGCGGTCGAGCGCCATTCCGGGCTGCGCATGATCGTGTTGATCAGGAAGGTCACGTATTCCTGCCCGGCGAAAATGTTCGCCGGCGGGTGATCGGAGACCGCGTCGGTGGGGATGACCCACGAGACCGCGGGCAGCTTGCCCTCCCGAGCCTGGGCGTAGAAGTTCGTGATGCTCTGGATATTGGCGAGCTGGTTGTCCTGGGTGACGCTCGTGAAGTAGGGCAGCGGATTCCAGATCCCCGGGGTCTGGGCTGACTGATAGACCGGCCGGCAGACCATCGAGCCCAGCGGGCAATCGGGCTCGACGCCGGGGTACACGTAGTAGGCCCAGCTGACGCCGTAGCGGTGCAGCAGGTATGTCAGGTCGGTCCAGCTGTAGCTGGGCGGGATGGAGCTGTGATTGGAGCCGAAATGGGGTGGCAGCCCGGGGTTCTGTACCTGGTTTCGGCAGCTGAAGGGATCGGCGGGGCTGGTGCAGCGGGCCGACCACTCCGAGAGCATGTACAGGTGCTGGGGGAGGCTCCAGGAGTGGTTGGGTTCAAACAGATGATCCTGGAGCACGAAGTGCCGCGCGTAGTCCCAGTAATTAGGAATCTCGCGGGCGTCGTGGTAGCCCATGACGTCGGTGCACAGCGACTGACTGACGTTGCACGGGCTGCAGTTCGGGCTGTTGGTCCGGCATCCAACCCCCGCCTCGGCCGCGCCCACGAAGCCGTCCATCCGACCGCCGTTGAGGTCGTAAAGGAAGTTCCCGACCCCGTGCGGGCCGCCTTCGTTGACAGGATGTGGATCGTGGAAGGGGAAGTCGCACACGCCCCGCCTGGGGTCGGGCACACACACCGTGAACTGACCGCTTGAGTTGCGCGGGAAGCCGTCGGCCCCCGGGTACGTGCCGAAGTAGGTGTCAAACGACCGGTTCTCCTGCATCACAATCACCACGTGCTTGATCTTGTGAATGCCTTGCGGGCCTGGGCCTCCGCCGCAGCCAGCTAGCACCGCGATGAGGAGCGCAGAGGCAACCCCGAGTCTTGCTCGGACGCTGCCGATCGCTCAAGCCCTCCCGACGGCTTGCAGGGCAGCGCTCACGCTCGGATATGCCTGCATCTCGACGACCTTGCCGTCGCGGAAGGTCGTGACGTTAGCGCGAAGCTCGTCCGCAGAGTCGGCGAGGGCCCCGGGCGGCCGCATGACGACGACGACCCGCTCGCCCGCCTCGATGACATCCACCAACTCGCCGACGCGGCCGTTCGAGCGAGCCTGGCGGATGAAATCGAGGGCGTCCTCGCGGTTATGGCACGACCAGGGACCGGGGTGTCCGCCGTGCCACTGAACCTCTCGGTCGAGTAGGTCCTCGATGGCGTCCAAGTCGCCCCGGGCGATGGCCTCGAAGCCCAGGCGCGCGAGCTCGGCGTTCGATTCGGACATGAGCCTCTGCCTCCCTAAGCCGCTCGGATGGAGGGTCCGTCCTCCTGCTCGGATCGAGTGAGCCTATCGCGGCCCCGCCCGGTGACGCCGCCGCTGGGGCCCAACGCGGTGGCCGGCTGCAACACGAGACGTCGATCCCGACCTGGGTGACGCGGTCGGTGCGTGATCCCCTGCCTGCACATTGCCGCCCGCGAAGTTACTCCACTCCTGTTGGAGCATGTAATGGGTCCCGTTGATCTGCTGGTTGAACTCGACCCCAGCTGATGTGAGGCCAAGGGGAGTCCCGTGGTCCGCCTGGCACTTGTCGCCTATCTCGTTTCCGCTGGCGTCGAACCAGGAGTTTCCGACCTCGGCGACGCGGAGCTGCTCGGCGCGCGAGCGTCCTTTGATTGCGCGCACGAGGACAGTGGTCAGCTCGACGCAGACGTCGGGCCGCGGGATTAGCCGGCGACCAGTACCGCCAGCGGGTCGCCGCATTGCGGCTGGGCACGCGGCGATGTAGGGTCGCGTCGCCGCGGCGCGGTGCCCGCGGCGTGCTGACGATCGGAGGCAGAATGACCGGTCTACCCGAACCTACGTGCGATTTATGAGGGCGGTCGTTTGCAGGCACGGGGAACTCGAGGTCGCCGATCGGCCGGAGCCCGTGCCGGGACGGGGGCAGGTGCGCATCGAGGTGCTGCGGTGCGGGATCTGCGGGTCCGATCTGCACGCCCGCCACGGCTGCGACCAGTGGGCCGACCTGGCCGCCCGGATGGGCTACGACCGGTTCGCTCGGTCCAACGAGCCGATCGTCTTCGGCCACGAGTTCTGCGGCGAAGTCGCCGAGCACGGTCCTCGGTGCCGGCGCAGCTCTCCGACCGGGACCCCCGTGGTTGCGTTGCCCCTCTTGCGCGGGAGCCGGGGGGTCGACACCGTCGGGTTCTCGGTGCACGCTCCCGGCGCCTACGCCGAGCAGCTGCTCGTCGAGGAATCGCTGATGATGCCGGTGCCCAACGGCCTGGGGTCCGACGTCGCGGCGTTGACCGAACCGATGGCGGTCGCCTGGCACGCCGTGCGCCGCGGCGACGTGGGCAAGCGCAGCGTGGCGATCGTCATTGGCTGCGGGCCGATAGGACTGGCGGTCATCCTTGTGCTGAAGGCCAGGGGCGTGCGTGCGGTCGTGGCCAGCGACTATTCGCCCGAGCGCCGCGCGCTGGCCGCCGCGTGCGGTGCCGACGTCGTCGTCGACCCTGGCCACGAGTCGCCGTTCACCGCGGTGGAGCGGCCCGGCCACCTCACGGACATGCCCTCTGCGCTCGAGCTCGCCGTCGGCACGCGGGAAAAGCTCGAGCGTCTCCCGGTCGGGTGGTGGCACCTCTGGCGGCTCGGCGAAGCGGTGGGCGCCGGTCCGAAGCACCCCGTGATCTTCGAGTGTGTCGGGGTGCCCGGCGTGATCGAGAGCGTCATCGACGGCGCGCCGCTGTTCTCTCGCGTCGTCGTCGTAGGCGTGTGCGTCGGCGTCGACCAGTTCACCCCGGCGATGGCCATCAACAAGGAGATAGATCTCCGGTTCGTGCTCGGCTACACGCCGCTGGAGTTCCGCGACACCCTGCACACACTGGCCGAGGGCGAAATCGACCCCAGGCCTCTCATCACCGGGACTGTTGGACTCGACGGTGTCGACGCCGCGTTCGGCGCGCTCGGTGATCCCGAGAACCACGCGAAGATCCTGATCGATCCGCGCAGCACCGCGGGTCTGTGACTGACCTGCGCGGCGTCCTTGAGGCCTACGTCAGCAGCGGAGCGGTGCCGGGAGCCCGGTCTCGCACGGGCGCTGATCGGGCCGATCAGGGGACCGGCCGGCGCTTGGCGACCCAGAATGTTCGCGACCGGTAGCCCGCCGCAAGCGGGGTCGACTCCGCCGCGAGGATCTCCCCTCCCGCGCTGGCCAGGCAGGCTCGGATGCGTTCGGGCGCCGCTGAGGTCATCCGCACCGGGTGAAGCCCGAGCCGTTCATAGAGGATCGGCGCGGGAACCCCCACCCCGCGAAGGACGGCGTACGCGCGCCTGCGTCCCTGAACTCGCCGGCGTCGGCTCGCCCCGATCGGCACCTGAAAGAGCAGCAGGCCACCGGGGCGCAGCACGCGCAGCATCTCGGCCACGTAGCCGAGAATGGTCCGCTCGTCGGGGAGATGCTGCAGCACGAGCTGCGAGTAGACGAAGTCGAAGGCCTCCCCTTGCATGGCGCGCAGGTCCGCGGACGCGTTGACGCAGAAGCGCAGGCCCTCGATGCCCTCGTTCAGCCGCCGAGCGAGCCGGATCATCTCCTCGGAGATGTCGACACCGACCACCTCGTCGAAGTGCTCGGCGAGCACTCGCGCCTGGCGTCCCACCCCGCAACCGAAGTCGAGCGCGGGCCCTCGGCGCTCGGGAAACCCGAGCTCCCGTGCCCGGGCCAGGTGGCGCTCGACCTCCTGGCGTGCGCTGCCCATGAACTCCCGCTCGTCCCATCGCCTGCCTCGGGTGCCCGGGGCCGGCACGATCGCCCAGTACGGGTCGACCCGCGCCAGCTCCTCCCAGTCGCGCTTGTGGCGCTCGAGGTCCATCACCGGCCGGCGAATATGGGCGCAAGAGCCCTCGGCGCGCACCGCTCACCGGGACGCACTGCTCACCCGGAGCTACCGCCGAAGCAACCAACGATTGCGCTAATCATCACCGCGAACGACGAACCCTTCGCGGCGGGCAGCTTCGGTCAGCCGATCGTCCAGGGTGACGATATCGAGCGATGCCGGGTGCCCTTCGGCGGCGACTACAGCGGCCGCGAGCTGGAGGGCATCGGCGGCCCGGAGGCTGTGCACGCGCAGGAGACGTCGGGCGGCCCGCCGTGCGGCCTCCACGGGCTGAACTTCGCTCCAACCCTCGGCCAATGCGTCGAGACGCTCGATGGCGGCTAGCGTCGCATCGCTCGACAAGTCATCCTCGCGTTCCAGCCGAGCGATCGCCGACACACATTCGACCTCCGTCGCCCACCAGACGAGCATGGTTGGATCGTCTTGCGCGAGCGCCAGCATCGCCTCCGTAGTCGGCTCGTCGACAAGCAGCGGGACTACCGCCGAGCTGTCCCAGAACCTCAACGCCCCCCGCGCCTCTCGTCGAGCAGCGCATCCACCGCGCTTGCGCCGCGTCGCGGGCTCGGAGGCTTTCGAGACAACACCTCTCTCGCGGGCGGCTTGCGCGCCGAGCGAACGGCGCCCGCCCGTTCGAGTCGAGCGATCTTTCCGTCCGCATCCGCAGGCGGGGCCACAGCGGATTCCAGCCGGGCAACCGGAATACCACGATCTACGATCAACACTGACTCACCAGCCCTGACACGATCGATCAGGGCACTCAGGCGGTTCTTCGCTTCGGTGATCGTGGCGATGACCATCAAGCTAGAATAGCCTTAATGATCTGGCCTTTCAAGGCTGGAGTGGATGCAGCGGGTGTGGCCATCTGCACGGTCACTCGATCCGCGTCGCGGCGGCTCGGACGCCCGCGCGGCCGAGGCGGAGCTACGCGCCCCGCTTCTTGTGGGGCGACAGGTGGCGG
>DASZHF010000074.1:0-47038 GCA_035938095.1 Solirubrobacteraceae bacterium | reverse complement strand
GGCGGGCGACCGTCCGGGCGAGTGGGGTTCGGCGGCACAGGGTTGTGGTAAGAGTGCGCGTCATGTCGCTGCGGGAGGGGACTGCGATGATCGACGCCTGGGCGCCATGAACGGCATCGCCGCGCGGGCGGGAGGTCAGTCCGGAGCTGCTCGCCGGGCGCCGTCGCGAGTGTTCGACGCGACCGTGGGCCGCGGGTACGGGACGGCGCGGGAGTTCGTTCGCGAGATCGGCGCGATGGTGATCCTCACCCGCAAGACGATCGTCGCGGCGGTGCGCCCGCCGTTCTCGTACGGGCCCGAGCTCGTCTCCCAGTCCCTGTTCGCGATCCGCCTGTGCTGGTTTCCGATGGTGCTGGCCTCGCTGGCGTTCACCTACGGGCCCGCGGGGATCCAGGCGGCAAGCTTCCTCAACCTGTTCGGGGCGCTGGATCGCCTCGGCGGTCTGTTCGCGCTCACGGTGATCCGCGAGTTCGCGCCACTGGTGTGCGCGATCGTGATGGCCGGGGTGGCGGGAACCGCGATCTGCGCCGACCTCGGCGCCCGCAAGATCCGCGAGGAGCTCGACGCGCTCCAGGTACTCGGCGTCGACCCGGTCAAGAGCCTGGTCGTGCCGCGCTTCCTGGCCATCATGACGCTCACCGGGTTGTTCGACATCTACGCGCTGCTGTTCGGCACCTTCGGAGGCGTCCTGGTCACGCTCAGCAACGGCGCCCCCCTCGGCCCCTTCTTCGCCACCTACTTCAACAACGCCACCACGCCCGAGCTCGCCGCCTCGCTGATCAAGACCACGATCTTCGGCGCCATGATCGCGATCGTCTGCTGTTACAAGGGCATGACCGTCTCGGGCGGCCCGGAGGGCGTGGGCAGGGCGGTCAACCAGGCGGTGGTCATCGCCTTCCTGGGCATCGGCGCCATCGACTACGTCTTCACCCAGACGCTGCTGGCGACGCACCCCGAGCTCACCCTGGCCCGATGATCGCGCCCGGGTCGCTGCGCTATACGCGGGTGGCCGCGCTCGGCCAGGCCGGCAAGTTCTGCTGGCGGGTCATGTGGGGCGTGTACCGCGGCCGCGTGTTCGCGTTCTCGGGCGAGGCGCTGCGCCAGGCCGGGATCCTGATCACCGGGTCGGCGCTGATCGTCCTCGGGCTCGTGTTCATCCTGGGCCTGGAGTGCGGCATCGAGGGCGCTTACGGCGCGCGGGCGGTCGGCGCGATCTCCGCGTCCGGTGCATTCACCGCCCTGTGCGACCTGCGCGAGGTGATCCCGTACGCGTTCGGCTACATGATGGCCGCCAAGGTCGGCACCGGGTTCGTGGCCGAGCTCGGGTCGATGCGAATCTCGGATGAGATCGACGCGCTCGAGGTGATGGGCCTGGACGCCGTCGTCTATCTGGGCGCCACCCGGTTGCTCGGGATGTGGCTCGTCCTGCCGTTCATATACGCGATCGCAGTGACCGTGGGGATCGCGGCCTCGTATTTCTCCGTCGTCATCGAGATCGGCCAGGTCTCCCCCGGGGGCTACCTGCAGATCTTCTGGATGTTCCAGTCGCCGATCGACTTCCTGTACTCGGGGATCAAGGGGATGGCCATGGCGACCTTCGTGGTCCTGGTCGGCGTCTACTACGGCTACCACGCCTCGGGCGGCCCGGTCGGGGTGGGTCGCGCCACGGCGAAGTCGATGGTGGCCAACATCATCGGCATCCACGCCATCGGGATGTTGGGCACCCAGATCTTCTGGGGCGCCAACCCGCGCGCCCCGATCGGCGGGTAGCGGTGCCGGCCCTGTCCCGCCGGCGCCTGGCGAGGTGGGCGGCGGTGACCGCTCTGGCGGCGGGGGCCGTCGCGCTGGCCATAGTGCTGCTGCTCCCCGGCTCCGCCTACACCATCCACGCCCAATTTCAGGACGGGGGCCAGCTCGTCAACGGCGACCTCGTCGAGGTGAGCGGGCGCCCGGTGGGAACGATCAGCCACCTGGCCATCACGCCGAACGGGCTCGCCGACGCCGTCCTGAAGATCGATAAAGGCTCGATCGCCCCGCTGCACATCGGCACCATCGCGACCATCCGGGCGGTCGGGCTGGCCAGCGTGGCCAACCGTTTCGTCGAGCTCTCGCCCGGCCCGGCGAGCACCGCAACGATCCGGGACGGTGGCGTGCTCCCCCCCGCGTACACGCGTGGCATCGTCGACCTCGACACGTTGCTCAACTCTCTGGACGCCCCCACCCGGGCGCGACTGCAGAGCATCATCGCCAGCGGAGCGACGGCGCTGAGCCCGCCGGCCGGGCGCCAGTTCAACCACGCCTTTCACTACCTCGAGGCGACGTTCGGCCAGACGGCAGCGCTGGGCAGCGAGCTCGTCCGCGATCAGGCCGCGCTCGGTCACCTGATCGCCACCGGGGCCGACGTATCCGCGGCCCTCGCCTCCCGCCAGGGCAACCTGGAGCACGGGGTGACGGCCACCGCCGCCACCCTGCGCGAGATCGCCGCCGAGCGCACGGCGCTGTCGGACTCGCTCGTGCGCGCGCCGTCCGTACTCGACCAGGGCACGACCGTCCTGGGCCACCTGGGCAGCACCCTGGCCGCCGTCGATCCCGCCGTGCGCGACCTGCGCCCCGTCGCCCCCCGGCTCGGGCGCGTGCTGGCCCAGGTCGTGCCGGTGGCGCGCCACGCCATCCCGGCCGTCTCCCAGGTGCGCGCCATCCTCCCCGGAGCCCGGGACGCGCTCTCCCGGCTGCCCGCGCTCGAGCGCACCGCCGTTCCGGCGATGCGGTCGGGCACCACGGCGATCCGGGCAGTGCTGCCCGTGGTGACGGGCGCGCGGCCCTACACGCCCGATCTGATCGCCGGGCTGTTCAACGGCTTTGGCGGCAGCACGGCCGGCTACTACGACGCCAACGGCCACTACGCCCGGATCATGCTCGAGGTGGGCCAGGGCGGGGGCACCGGGGCGCTGGCGACGCTGGCCGGCGTGAGCGGGCCCGGCTTCAACGGCTACCGGACCGGCCTGCTCGCCCGCTGTCCGGGGGGAGCGGTCGAGCCCGCGGCGGACGCCTCGAATCCGTTCGTTCCACCCGATGCCGTCGGTCTGTGCAACCCGAAGGACAACCATCCCTGATGCCGCGAGGGCCGTCACTCCGGCCGCGCCGGACCCGGGCATGAGACGCGTGGCCCAGGCATGAGACGCGTGGCCCTGATCGCGCTCGCGCTGCTCGGCGGCCTGGGCGCGTTCGCGGGCCTGGGACGCGCCAGCGGCTCTCACCCGAGCACCTACCGGGTGGACGTGATCTTCGACGACGCCCGCGGCCTGATCCCGGGCCAGCTGGTCAAGGTGGCGGGCGCCCGCGTGGGAACGATCGACGGCATCAGCCTCACCCCCGACTTCAAGGCGCGCATAGAGATGAAGGTCGACGGGCGCTTCGCTCCCTTCCGGTCGAACGCCAGCTGCACGATCCGGCCCGAGGGGCTGATCGCCGAGAACTACGTGGCGTGCGATCCCGGCACCCCGGCCGGGCAGCCGCTCTTGCCTTCGGGTACCCACCCGGCCACGGTCCCGGTCTCTCAGACCACCGAGCCGGTCACCCTCACCGATCTGTTCAACATCTGGAACGTCCCCACCCGCGACCGGCTCACGGTGCTGATCAACGAGCTCGGGATCGGCAACGCCGCTCGGGGCGCCGACGTCAACGCCATCCTGCGCCGCGCCAACCCCGCCCTGGCGCTGGCCCGGCGGGCGATCGCGATCCTCCGCCACCAGCGCGCCCAGCTCGCGGCCACAGTCGACTCCTCCGACCGCCTGCTCGCCGCCGTCGCTCGCCGAAGCGGCCGCGTGCAGGACTTCGTCGTGCACGCGGCCCACGTCACCGGGCAGGTCGCCGCCCACCGCGGCGAGCTGTCGAGCGCCATCGCGCGCCTCCCCACCCTGCTCGGGGTCGCCCGGCCGGCGCTGCGCAAGCTGGACGTCGTCGCCCGCACCGGCACGCCGCTGTTGACCGAGCTGCGGGCGTCGGTTCCGGCGGTGAACCGCCTGAGCGTCGATCTCGTCCCGTTCGCGCGCGCGGTTCGACCGGCCCTGTCCAGTGTCGGCCAGACCCTGACCCTGGGCACCCGCACGGCCCGCGAGTCCCGCGCCGGCCTGCACGCCCTGCGCGTCTACTCCGAGCAATCGCTGCCCGGCGCCCAGCTCACCGGGAGCCTGTTCGTCAACCTCCGCGACCGCGGGTTCTTCGAGAACCTGCTGCATTTCTTCTACAACTCGGCTGCCGCCGGAGCGCGCTTCGACAGCATCTCGCACATCCTCCCCTCGCGGGTCTCATTCGACTGCTCGGCCTACGCCCAGACCCCCGTGGCCGGGTGCAGCGCGAGGTACACCACCACCCGCACCGCCCGCGCTCGCCGCCCGCGCGCGAGCACTCCCGCCAACGGCGCGCCCGGCCGCTCCGCCCCGGCGAGTCCGACGGCTCCATCGATCAGGCCGCACGGACCTGGGGCCGGACCGCCGCCGGCTCTCCCCTCCCTCCCCCACCTGCCACCCGTCCCGCTGCCCGCGCCCCGCCTGCCCCAGCTCGGGCCCGGAGCGCTGCCGCCCGTCCCGCCGGGGCCGGCCGGGCCGGCCGGGCCGGGCCGGATCGGGCCCCTGCCCCCCGGAGCCCCCGCCGACCGCCGCCTGAAGTCCCTGCTCGGATACCTCCTGCGATGACGCCACCGCGCCCGGGCTCTCCCGACGACCGGCCATCCGCGCCGGCGGCTGTGACCCGTCACCGCAGCCGCGCCCGGCGCGTCCTCGACGACCCGATCCTCACCGGCATCGTCACCCTGCTCGTGCTCGCGTTCGCGGTCTACCTCTCCTACACCGCGACGAACGGGCTGCCGTTCACTCCGACCTACAGGCTGTCGGTCGACGTACCCGACGCCGCGGAGCTGGTCAAGCACGCCGACGTGCGGATCGGCGGCACCCGAGTCGGACAGGTGCTGGCCATCCACGCGATGCCGGCGAGCGGCGCGCAGCCACCGTACGCCCGGCTCTCGGTGGCGCTCACCCGGAGCGTGAAGCCGCTGCCCCGGGACACCGTCTCGCAGGTGCGCCTCGGTTCGGTCCTGGGAGGCAAGTACCTGCAGCTCGAACCGGGCCACTCGAGCTCCGGCATCGCCGACGGCGGCGTGCTCGCGCTCGGGCAGAGCCGAACCACGGTCGACCTCGACCAGGCCTTCAGGATCTTCGATCGGCCCACGACCGCGGGAATCCAGCACGCGGTCGGCGGGCTCGGTGACGCAGTCGCCGGACGGGGCGCAGCTCTAAACGACACGCTGGTCGCCACGCGCGCGCTGCTCGCGCCGCTCGAGCGGGTCCTGCGCGTGCTCGTGGCGCCCCGCACACACCTGGCCGGCTTCCTGCGGGGGACGGCAGCCGCCTCCGGCGCGCTCGCGCCGGTGGCCGACACGCTGGCGTCGCTCATCGATCACGGCGCCACGACGGTCGCGGCGATCGACGCGGCCGGCGGCGCCCTGGGGAACACAATCGCCGCGCTCCCGTCCACCGAGGCCGTGGCGACCACGACCCTGCGTCACGCGCGGCCGGTGCTGTCGGACGCGGCCGCCATCGCCGTGGCGCTGCGACCGGGCGTGGCGCTGCTTCCGCGGGCCGCGCGCCGCCTGGACGCGGTGCTGCACACCGGCGTCCCGGTGCTGCGCCAGGAGCCCGCGGTAGCCCGCGTGCTGCGCGAGACGTTCCTGGCGGTCGAGTCCTACTCGCGCGACCCGGCCTCCACGCAGTCGCTCCAGGTGCTCGGGACCAAGGACCTGGGGACCTTCGGTTCGCTGCTGTCCGGACTGGGGCAGCTGCTGGTGGGAGCGGCCGGTGAGCAGCTCAACTGCAACGCGCTCGGGCTGTGGGTGAGAAACCTCGTCTCGGCGACGAGCGAGGGCGACGCCGCCGGGGGCTGGATCCGCATGAGCGCGGTGGTCAACTCGGCGCAGACGGCGCAGAGCGCGACGCCCTCGTCCGACCTGCATCTCAACTACTACCCAAACGAGAACGCCCACGAGTGCGAGGCCGGCAACGAGCCGTACGCGCCCGGCCAGGCGATCGGCAACCCGCCCGGCAATCAGAGCACCCAGACCGAGCAGACCAGCCCGCCGCCCGGCGTGCGGGCCCTGGCGCGGCGGGCAGGGCTGCTGAGCCACGGCGCCGGAGGCGCCCGGTGAGCGCACGACCTGGACCCAGACGCGCGACGGGCGCCGCCCGCCGGATCGGGACGGGGGTCGCCCAGCCGCCGTCTCACCGGCGCCCCGGTCGGAGCGGGGGCCGGGGTCTCGACCCGTTCCTCGCCGGCGTCCTGATAATCGTCGCCGTCGTGGTGGGCGCCTACCTGGCCTTCCACCGAGGTCTCCCGTTCCGGCCCGGCTACCGCATCAACGCGATCTTCCAGAGCTCGAACCAGTTGCGCTCGGGATCGCCGGTGCGCATCGCCGGCGTGACCGTGGGCGAGGTCAAGGACGTCGGCGCGGGTCCCGGCAACACGACGAAGGTCACGATGCAGATCGCCGACCAGGGTCGGCCCATCCACACCGACGCCACCCTGCGCATCCGCCCGCGCGTGTTCCTGGAGGGCGGGTTCTACGTGGAGCTGCACCCCGGGACACCCGGCACGCCGGATCTCGGTGACGGCGCCACCGTCCCGCTGCCGCAGACGGCGATACCGGTCCAGCTCAACCAGGTGCTCTCGACCTTCGAGCTCCCGACGCGCGAGAGCCTGCGCCACATCCTGTACCGATTCTCGGCCGCGTTCGCGCGCGGCGGGGCGGCCGCCCTGCGCAGCGCGGCGCCCCAGTTCGCGCCCACACTCCGCGACGTGGCCCGGGTGGCCCGGGCGGCGCAGGGCACGCAGCCACACGACGTCTCGGACCTGATCGGCTCGGCGTCCCGGGTGACCGCGGCGCTCGCGCGCAATCAGGCGGCGCTCGCCGGGCTGGTCACCAACCTCGACGTCACCGCCACCGCGCTGGCTTCCGGCGACGGCGCGCTGGGCGCCACCATCCGCGAGCTCGACGGACTGCTCGCCGTCGCGCCCGGAGCGCTGACCGCCCTGGACCGGGCGCTTCCGCCGCTGCGCCGGTTCGCGACCGCTCTGGACCCCGGTCTGCGCGTGGCGCCACCGGTGCTCGAAGACGTCTCGCGCTCGTTGCGCCAGCTCGGCGCCCTGGTGGCGCCCGCGGAGCGCACCCGTCTGCTCACCGCGCTGCAGTCCTCGCTGCGCGATCTCCCCACGCTGATCGACCGGATCGGCGGAGTGTTCCCGGTGTCCAAGTCCGTCACCGACTGCCTGATCACCCACGGCGTGCCGCTCCTGACGTCGCAGGTGCCCGACGGATCGCTTTCCAGCGGACACCCGGTGTGGCAGGACTTCGCCCACGGTGTGGTGGGTCTGGCCAGCGCGTCGCAGAACTTCGACGGCAACGGATACTCGCTGCGCTACATGGGCGGCGGCGGAAGCCAGAGCGTGAGCAGCGGCGCCCTGCCCGTGATCGGGTCGCTCGCGGGCAGTCCGCCCTCATCGAGTCCGATCCTCGGCGCCCGGCCCGTGTGGCTCGGCCCCGGTGCGGTGCCGCCATTCCGCCCCGATCAGCCGTGCAGCGCCCAGCCGCTGCCGAACCTCCAGAGCGCGACCGCGGCGTCGGACCTGGCTACGAGCACGCGGGCACCGGTCCGCGTTGATCGCCAACTCACCCTGCGCGGGCTCGAGCGCATGCTGGTGCGGGCCGTCGCCCACCGGGGACGAACGCGCTGATGCTCGCCCGCCAGATCGAGCGCTACGCCAAGTGGGTGGTCGCGATCGTCGTGATCATGGTGCTCGCGGTCCTCTCGAGCATCTACGTGCTCTCCCACGAACGCCTGCGCTGGCCCTTCCAAGCCAGCTACGAGGTCAACGCCGTGTTCTCCTCCGTGGACGCGGTGGCCCCCGGGCTGGGCGAGCCCGTCAACGTCGCCGGCGTGCGCGTCGGTCAGATCTCGGGCGCTTCACTGCAACACGGTCAGGGGGTCCTGCGCCTGAGCATCGATCCCGGCAAGCTCCCGCGCCTGTACGCCAACGCCCGCGCGGTGCTGGTTCCCAACACCCCGCTGAAGGACATGCAGGTCGACATCGTGCCCGGGGGCGCACCGGCGCCGGTGCTGCGCCACGGCGGGACGATCCCCCTGGCCCAGACGACGGTGCCGATCGACTCCGACGATTTCCTCAAGGCGCTGGACACCGACACCCGCACGTGGTTCACGGGCCTGGTGGCCGACCTCGACCAGGGCACTCGCGGGCGGACCAGGGACATCGCTGCCCTGCTCCGTGCCCTCGGCCCGACCACCGGACAGGTGCACCAGATCGCGCATCTGCTCGCCGCCCGCCGGGGCGAGCTGGCGCGCGTGGTGCACAACCTGGGGGCGATCACTCAGGCCACCGCGGTCAAGGACCGGGAGCTGGCCACGCTGGTCGACACCTCCAACGCGACGCTCGGAGCCCTGGCCAGCCAGGATGTCGCGCTGCGCGCCTCCCTGGCCCGCCTGCCCGGGACGCTCTCGACGGCGCGCCGCACGCTCGGCGACGCGACCACCTTCGCGCGAGCGCTAGCGCCGACGCTCGATGCGCTGACACCGACCGCCCGGCGCTCGCCCCGGACCCTCCGCGACACTCGCGCGCTGATCCGAGGCGCGTCGGGGCTGCCAGTGGACAAGGTGCGGCCGTTCATCGACGCCGTCCTGCCGCTGGCAGCCGACATCGGGCCCGCCTCGCGGGCTATCGCGGCGTCGACCCCGCCTCTGATCGACGCGACCAAGGTGCTCGACTACTTCTCCAACGAGATCGCCTACAACCCGGGCGGCGCCAACCAGGGGTATCTGTACTGGCTGGCCTGGTTCTCGCACAACGGCGCCTCGGTGTTCTCGACCGAGGACGCGCACGGCGCGGTCGCGCGCGGTCTCGGCCTATTCTCGTGCTCGTCCCTGTCTCAGCCAGGCAGCCCAGCTCAGTTGATGGGACTGCTGTTCGGCGTGTCCCCCACCGCGTGCTCTCACCCATGAGCGGGGCCCGCTGATGGTCACCCAGACTCCCAGCCGCCGCGCGGTCGCCCTGGTGATCGGCTTCACGCTGTCGTGTTTCTGCCTGACGCTGTACGTATGGACCCGGCTCGGCGGCCCGGTGCCGCTGGGCGCGCGCGGCTACCGATTTCACGCGCTCTTCGCCCAGGCCAGCCAGCTCGGGTCGCAGGCCGATGTGCGCATCTCCGGAGTCAGCGTGGGGAAGGTCGTCGGGATCCGCCAGGCTGGCGACCGCACCGACGCGACCATCCAGATGCAGCCGCAGTTCACCCCCGTGCCCGCCGACACGCGCGCGATCCTGCGCCAGAAGACGCTGCTCGGCGAGACCTTCGTGGCGCTAACGCCGGGGAGCCGGACCGCACCCAAGCTACGCGAGGGCGCGACGCTGGCCGTGACGGGAGTGGCGCCCACCCAGCAGCTCGACCAGGTGCTGAGCGCGTTCGACGCCCCCACCCGGCGCAACTTGAGGCTCTTTTTGACCGGGTCGGCGACCGCGCTGGAGGGCCGGGGACAGGACCTCAACGCCGCCCTCGGCTACGCCGACCCCGCGATCAGCGACCTGAGTGCCTTCGTCACCATCCTCGACCAGCAGCAATCGGCTGTCGGGCGACTGGTCAGCGACACCGGGACAGCGCTGCGGGCGCTGGGGAGCCGTCAGGCCGATCTCCAGAGCCTGGTGAGAAGCGGCGACCAGGCGTTCTCCGCCACGGCCGCGCGTGGCCGGCAGCTGACGGTCACCGTCCGGGCCCTGCCCCCCTTCCTGACCGCGCTGCGGGGCTCGCTCTCCGCGGTCGACCATACGACCGGGCTGGCCGGGCCGAGCCTGGCCGCCCTGCGACCCGCCGCGCCCCTCCTGCGCCCCGCGCTGCACGAGCTCACCGTCCTCGCGCCCCCGCTCCGGGCGCTGCTCGCCGAGCTCGGCCGGTTCGACGACACGGCCCAAGTGGCGCTGCCCGCCGCCACCCATCTGATCGGCGCGCTGCAGCCGTTCACCGACGCGCTGCTGCCGGCGGCCAAGCAGGTGGTCCCCGTGATCGACCTCCTCCTCGCCTACCAGCGCGAGGTCGTCGCCACCGCCGCCAACGTCGGCGCCGCCTCCCAGGCCACCGGGCCGAGCGACCTGGGAACGCCGCTGCACTACCTCCGGACCCTGCTTCCCACCACCAACGAGTCGTTCGTCGGCGCTCCGCAGCGGCTGGCCTCGAACCGCCACAACCCCTACTTCGCACCCGGCGGCCTGGCGGCCATCGGGGCGGGTGGCCTGTTCGCCTCCGACTGTCGCAACACCTCGAACCCGCAGACCATACCCGTGTTCGGGGGCGGCACGCCGCCCTGCCGAGTGCAACCCGGATGGCTGTTCCAGGGCCAGACTCGCTACTACCCGCACGTCTCCCCGGCGGCGCCCTGAGCCTCGCGCCACCCCGAGAGCACGGGCGCGATCAGCCGTCGCGCCGTCTCGCGCGTGGCGGCCTCATCGCCCAGCGGGAGCACGCTCTCCTGGATCAGGACGAAGCTGAACGCCAGGCGGACGAGGAGCTCGGCCGCGGCCTCGACGTCGAGCTCGCCCACCACGCCGGCCCGCTGTGACGCCCGCAGCCGAGCCGCGACGAACGCGCGGGCGGCCGAGAAGACCGCGTCGCCGTCCTCGGTGAGCGCGGCCAGCAGGCTTTCGGGCTCCACTCGCGCGAGCCGGTTCAGGAGCGGGTGCTCGCGCGCGAGGCGCATGCTGGTGACGAAGCCCTCCGCGATCTGATCTTCGATCGGCGCCTGCGGTCCGATCGCAGCGTCGAGCTCGGCCAGGCAGCGCCGGCTCTCGCGGACCACGAGCGCCTCGACGAGCCGCTGCTTGTCCCCGAAGCGCCGGTACACGGTCATGCGGCCCACGCGCGCGCGCCGCGCCACCTCGTCGATGGTCAGGTGCCGGAGGCCGGAGGCGGCAGCCAGCGCGAGCGCGGCGTCGAGGATGCGCGTGCTCAGGGCATCGTCCGGAGGCTCGACCTCGGGGTCGAGCGCACGCCCGAGCAGCGTCTGGGGGGTCGAGCCCATGGGCTGAGCGCTCAGTTCGCCGGGGCGGTGGTCCCGGCGGGCGCGGTCGTCCCGGCGGGCGCAGTCGCCCCGGCGCCCGCTGTCCGCTCCCAGCCGCCGGCGTCGCCTGCGATCGCCCGCCGGCGCCAGCGCAGATAGCGCGGCCCCACGTTGCGCAGCGACGCGGGCATCAGCGGCGTGGCGGACCGCGAGAGCGCAGATAGCGCTCTCAGCTCGCGCTCCTGCGCCCTCGTCCATTGCACGCCGAAGCGCTCACGCAGGTGGGCGGGCAGGAGCCCGACGGTGGCGAGCGAGAGCAACCGCACGGCCGGGATCCGCACCGCGCGCCACGCGGCGTCGCCCAATCCGGGGACGGGCGGGGCGGCCGGATCGGTGATCGCCGACAGCACGTCCTGCACGGACTCGGTGCTCTCGAGGCGCTCGTCGATCATCCGCTCCAGATAGCCGCGAAACGCCGTCCAGTCCTCCGGAAGGTCGCCCTCTCGCACGCCGACCAGGCGACCGTTCGCCCGCCAGTCGGCGTAGAAGCGCTCGACCTCGACCTCGCTCATGCGCCGTCCGAAGTGGCGGTGCCCGGTGACGATCGCCTCGGCCAGGGTCGCGTGCACCCACGCGTAAGCCCCGGGCTCGAGGGCGTGATAGGGCTCGCCGTCGGGCTTGATCCCCCTTATGGGCTTGTGCATCTCGCGCACGCGGCGGCCCATGCTGGCGGCCAGCTCGGGACCCCCGTAGACCATCGTGTAGGTGTAGTCGAGCGTACGGAGCAGGCGGCCCCACGGGTCGGCCTTGAAGTTGGAGTGCTGGCTGACCCCCGCCCCCACCGTCGGGTGGGCGACCTGGAGCAGCAGCGCGTACCCCGCGGTGGCAAGCAGGCGAGCGTCGCCCGCGTAGCGCCACACGACCGACCCTGGCTGCGGGACGAGAGCGGGGACCTGGTCGGGGGCGGGAAAGACGGGACGACTCGACATGTGATCGGCCTGGGCCGGGTCCTTCGGGACCGAGGTCAGGCGTCGGGCCTCGGGTCGAGGTACGAATGAGACCCGTAGCGTACCATCCGCCCGTGCTTAGCGCGTCGCGGCCCCGGCGTCCTATGCCCGAGCCGGAACGTCCGCCTCGGACGAACGGCTAAGCCGCTGGCGCACGCGCCGGCGCCGAGCCGAAAGCTCGTCCTCCAGCGCGGCCAGCTCGGCCTGGCGCCGGCGGACCAGCGCCAGCTGGCGGTCGAGGTGGCCCAGAGCCTCGTTGAGAATCTCGCGCCGCCGGGACGGGTCCTCGGCGCGGGCGAACTCCTCGCGCAGAGCTGCGCGCGCGTCCTCGGCTTCGACCAGCTCACGCAACTCGTCGAGCGAGACCCCGAGCAGCGCCTTGAGCCGGAGGAGCTCGCGGAGGCGCTCGACGTGGTCCTCGGTGTAAAGGCGGTGCTGTCCGGCCTCACGCTCGGTGGCCGCGGGCAGGAGCCCGAGCTCCTCGTAGTAGCGGATCGTTCGCGGCGTGGTGCCCACCAGCGATGCCAGGTCGCCGATGCGCAGCTCGGTGCGAGGGGCGGGGCTAGGGCTCACGGAACACCGTGGGGCTCGCGCTCGGCGCCGCGGAGGCGGGTAGCGCCTGATGCAGATCGGCGGGGAGGCCGTCCGCGGCCGCCGCCGCCCCGGGCTGGCGGTCGTGGGCCGGACGCAGCAGCGACACCACCGCGCCTGCGATCGAGGTGGCCCCCAATACCCAGAGGGCAGTGTGCATGTTGTGGATGAACGGCGCGAGCTGGTGCTCGGACAGGCCCCGCGCCAGGCCGGAGAAGATCTTGAACAGCACCGACTTGGGGACGGCCGCCGTAATGATCGCGAGCACGAAGGCAATCGAGATCACGGCCCCGGTGTTCTGGACCATGGTCCGCGCGCCGGCGGCGATGCCGCGCCGGTTGGCGGGCACGCTGCCCATCATGGCCGCCGTGTTGGGCGAGTTGAACATTCCCGAGCCCACTCCCACGATCAGCAGCCAGAGCATGCTCTGCCAGTAGGGAGAGTGGACCTGGAGCGTGGTCATCAGGCCCAGGCCGACGGCGGAGACCAGCATTCCCGCGGCCGCGAGCGCGCGCGACCCGTGGCGGTCGGCCCATATTCCGGCCAGCGGAGAGGAGACAAGCATCCCGGCCGCCAGGGGTGTGAGCTTCAGGCCGGCGGTGATGGGATCGTCGCCCTGCGGGCCCTGGAAGTAGAAGACGAACAGGAACATCAGAGCGAAGCGCGAGAGTCCGTTGAGGAAGGCGGCCGCGGTAGCGGCCGAGAACATGCGGTTGCGGAAGATCGAGAGGTCGAGCATGGGCGCCCGGCCATTGCGCTCGATGACCACGAACAGGGGGAGCAGGATCACCGCCGCCACCAGCCCGGCGATCACGATGGGATCGTTCCAGCTCGAGATGCCCCCGCGGGACAGCCCCAGCACCAGGCCGGTGAGCCCGACCACGAACACCGTGGTGCCCAGCAGGTCGAGCCCGCGCTGGGTGTCGCGCTTGGCCAGCTCGTGCAGCACGAGCGCACCCCACACCGCGCCCGCGATGCCCAGCGGCACGTTGAACCAGAACACCCAGTGCCACGAGATCGCCACCAGTGCCCCGCCCAGGACCGGCCCGAGGACCAACCCGACGGCCGCAACCATGGTGTTGGTCCCCATGGCCAGGCCGAGCTGGCGCTTGGGGAAGGCGTCGGTCACCAGCGCCGAGGCGTTGGCGAACAGGAAGGCGCCACCGACCCCCTGGAGGATGCGCCACAGGATCAGCTGGGTGCCATCAGCGGCGAAGCCCGCGCCGAGCGAGGCCAGTGAGAACATCACGAACCCGCCCACGTAGGCCTTCTTGCGCCCGAACAGGTCCGACAGCCGGCCGGCGGTCAGCACCAGGACGGTGGAGGCGATCATGTAGGCGAGGATCACCCACACGAGCGAAAGCAAGCTCGTGTGCAGCGAGCGCTCGAGGTCGGGCAACGCGATGATCAGCGTGCCCGAGTTGACCGTGGCCAGCAGCATCCCCACGCTCGTGCAGGACAGCGCCCACCACTTGTAGCGGTCGTGGTCGGCGGCCACGCCCGGGCGCCACGACGCCCCGCCGTCCGGTGACGCGAATGCCGTCGCCCCGGGCCCGCGATGCTTCTCGGCCCGCCGCCGGGTCCGGCGCGTCGTCGTCGGTGGGGACGGGCCCGGTCGCTGGAGACTGCTCACCTCTCCAGCTTATCGATAATTGAATCCTCACGTAAACGTCAGAATTCTCCCCGAGAATTCCCCCTGGTCCCTCCCTGGGTCCGGAAACCGGGCCCGACGCTCCGATCCGTCTGGCGCCGAGGCCCACGGACCCGTTCTAGGCTCTGGGGCCTGTGAGGGCGGGGCGTATCTCGACAGCTGCGCGGAGACTCGGCGGACCTCTCGTGCTCGCCGCTGCCGCGACCGGCCTCACCGCATGCGGAGGTCACGTCGGCCCACCGCTGCGGGGCATTCACAAGATCCGCCATGTGGTGATCATCATGCAGGAGAACCGCTCGTTCGATAGTTACTTCGGCACCTATCCGGGCGCGGACGGAATTCCTCGCCGGCACGGCAAGATCAGCGTGTGCCTGCCTGAGCTGGTCAGTCGCGGTTGCGTACGCCCGTTCCACGACGCCAACCTCAGTAATGGCGAGGGCCCCCATGCCCCCGCCGACACTGCGGCCGACGTGAATCACGGACGCATGGACGGGTTCTTGCGCCAGGCCCAGAAGGAGTACGCCGCCTGTGCCCGGCTGGGCCCTCATGCGAACTCGCCGGCGTGTGCCGGCGCGGGCCCGGGGGGCCCGCGGGCGGTGCTGGGCTATCACGACTTGCACGAGATCCCGAACTATTGGTTTTACGCGAGCCACTTCGTGCTCCAGGACCACATGTTCGAGCCAGACGCCTCCTGGAGCCGGCCCAGCCACCTGTACATGGTGTCGGGGTGGTCCGCGCATTGCTCGCGCCGGGGCGATCCCACGAGTTGTGTCAACGACGACCTGGTCGGCCTGTCGGCCTCTCAGACAAGCACGCGGCCGAGCTATCCGGCCAAGCCTGAGGACTATGCGTGGACCGATCTCACCTACCTGTTGCATCGCTACCACGTCAGCTGGGCCTACTACGTGGCCGAGGGGACCCAGCCCGACTGCGTCACGGGGGCGAAGCGTTGCGCGCCCACGGCCCAGTTCGCCGGCACCCCCAGCATCTGGAATCCGCTGCCGGCCTTCGACACCGTCCAGCAGGATCGCCAAGCGGGGAACGTAAAGACGGTCTCCCATCTCTATACCGCTGCCCGCCGCGGCGATCTACCCGCGGTGAGCTGGGTCATCCCCAACGACAAGGTCTCCGAGCACGGTCCCCAGCCCATCGATGTAGGGCAGGCCTACGTGACGAACATCGTCAACACGATCATGCGCGGACCCGACTGGTCGAGCACGGCGATCTTCCTGGCCTGGGATGACTGGGGCGGCCGCTATGACCACGTGCGCCCTCCGCGCGTCGACCAAAACGGCTACGGCCTACGGGTGCCCGCGCTGCTCATTAGCCCGTACGCTCGCTTTGGTTTCATCGACCATCAGACGCTGAGCTTCGACGCCTACAACAAGTTCATCGAGGACGACTTCATCGGCGGCCAGCGAATCGACCCAAGAACCGACGGCAGGGCCGACCCACGCCCCGACGTGCGCGAGAACAGCCCGACGCTCGGTGATTTGGCGGCCGAGTTCGACTTCAGCCAGCGGCCCCGGCCGCCGGTGATCCTCAATCCCAGCCCCCTGCGGGCCACCGCAGCGACCCCGGGACCGGTCCGTCCCTTTGGGCCTTGAACTGGCCGGACCGCGCCCGCCTAGGTCAGTGAACGGGCGTCGTAGATCCAGTTGTCCGGGTCTTCGGACACCGGGCGCCATGAGGCGACGCAGGCGCGGGTGGTAGAGGGTCCAAAGAGGGGGTCGGTGCTGAACTTCTGGATCACCACCCATCCCTCTCGCGCGTGGGCGGCGAACGCTTGGCACGGAGCGCGGCGAGGGATTGGTGCGACTTTCCGACCTAGGTCATCCCCGGCGAGCATCACCACCGTCAGCGGCGCGGAGTAGATCGGGCGGCCGTCGCCCCCGGCCCCGGCGAACCATCGGATCAACGCCGCATCGCCGTAGGCCACGCGTGGGTCCGAGCCAACGTGCGCATGACGATTGACGAATCCCGACGCGGCGAGGGCGAGCGCCGCCCCCAACGTGAGCACGCCGACAGCAGCCCCGATGGGACGCATAACCGCCCGCCACGGCAGCCGACCGGCGGCCAACGCCAACAGACCGACGAGGAGCGCCCCTACCAGCGGCGTCGCGACGCTCGGAGTTCGCGGAAAGCCGAGATCGAACAGCTGCACGACGTTAAGGAGCAGCGCAAGTCCCAGCACGCCCGTCCACAGTCGGGCGCCGCGACGGCCCGCGTCACGAGCAGCCACGGCAACGGTCAGCGTCGCGACGGCCACGCCCGGCATCAACAGGCGGGGAGATCCGTAGAAGGCCGCCTGATAGTTGAAGTCGGGGCTGGGAGCACCGGTGTCCGGGCCCAGCGTCCACAGAAAGACGGACAGCCCCGTGGCGGCAGCACCAATCGCGACGACCCGACGCCGTTGGACGACGGCCGCTGAGACCGCGCTGGCCAAGACCAGCAACCCGCCGAGGAAGGTGTCTCTGACGTAGCCGGTGTCCCCGAAGTGCCCCAGGGTCTTCAGAGGGCGCGCAAAGAACGTGTGGTCCGTGTGCGCCAGGTGCGGCGCAGCGTCACCCCAGGGCAACGCGAAGTACGGCCACGTCGGCGACCCGTGCTCGATCACGTCTCGCAGATACCAAGTGCCACCGATCACGAGCGCGCCCCCGGCTGCGAGCATCAAGGGCACGCGGAGCGGGCGCAAATGTGCACGCGACCGGTACACAGCGATCCCCACAGCTATGACGGCCAGCGGCGCCACAGTGGTCTTGGTCCCCACCGCGAGAGCCGCGGCCAGCAGCGCGGGGACGAGGAGCTCCGTGCGCTCGTCGCGCGCCGAAGCTGCGCACAACGCCCCCGCGGCCACCAGCCACGCCAGCGCGGGCAGGTCCGTGTTGGCGCCGTTGGCCTGATAGCTGGTCGCCATCGGGGCCGCACAAAGGCCGGTGGTGGCCAGCGCGGCGGGGAGCACGGGAACGCGCAGCGCCCGCAGGCCCAACCAGCCAGACGCCGCCAGCAATGCCAGCATCAACGAGGGCCAGATCGTGATCCAGACGAAGCTACGCGCTAGGCCCGACCCCCAGCTCAGCAGCACCTCGTTGACGACCGGAAGGTTGGCGTAAGGCCATCCGGGAACGACCTCGACGATCGAGCCCGGGCTGCCGTTCTGCACCCACGCTATGACCTCGGGGATGTGGTAGTTGAGGCTGTCCCAGTCATACGCCGGGTAGCGAAGCAACCACACCGTCCACGCCAGCCCGGCACCGGCCAAGGCGCCCGCCGCGAACCGTCCGCGGGGCGAGAGGCCGTCCCAGGCGCCGGCCAGCTGCCCCCCGAGCGACACGCCCGGCGCCGGGATCAAGCGCCGCGCCGTGACCCAGACCGCAAGCGCGCCGAGGAAGAGCGCGACCGAGCTCGTGCCGAGGTCGAACAGTCCGAGCGCCAGGGCCTGGATCGTCGCCATGGCGGCGGCGAACGCGGCCGCCGCCACGCTGCGCTCGAGCGCGCCAGCTGACAGGCGTGAAGAGACCCTCAGGCCGGCACCGAGGAGCAAGGCCAGCGCGCCCGCCAGCAGCAGATGGTGGACGGCCGGCACGGCTGGATCGTAGACCTGGCGCCCGTGGCGCCGGTGCGATTGAGGGGCCCGGGGCGTAGGCTTGGTCGCGGTGCGCCGGTCACCCCTCGCTAAGGCCGCCGGCCTCGCCTTCCGCGAGGCGGGCGAGGCCGGGTCCCCGGCGGCGCTGCTCGTCCACGGCTATCCGAGCTCGTCTTACATGTGGGAGCCGCTGCTGGGCGAGCTCGCGGCCCGCGGATTCCACGCGGTCGCCCCCGACCTGGCCGGGTTCGGGGACTCCGAACCGGACCCGCCGGGGACCTGGGAGCGCCACACCGAGTCCCTGGAGCGCTTTCGGGCGGAGCTCGGGCTCGAGCGGCCGGCGCTGGTCACCCACGACTGGGGGGTGATGATCGGGCTCCGGTGGGCGTGCGACCATCCCGACGCGGTCCGGGCGCTGGTCATCTCCGACGGGGGCTTCTTCTCGGATCGCCGCTGGCACGATCTGGCCAACGCCATGCGCACCGAGGGGCAGGGCGAGCAGCTGGTCGAGTCGATAACCCGCGAGGCGTTCGACGCGACGATGCACCAGGGGTCGGCGGGAATGACCGACGAGGCGATCGCGGAGTACTGGAAGTGCTTCGCCGACCCGGTCCGCCGGCGCGGGCACCTCGAGCTCTACCGCTCCGGTGACTTCGAGAAGCTCGTCCCCTACGAGGGCTGTCTGGCGGCGCTCGAGGTACCGGCCCTGATCGTGTGGGGCGAGGGTGACCGCTACGCCAGTCCGCGTATGGCTCATCGCTTCGCCGAGGAGATACGCGACTCGGAGCTGGTTGTGTTCGCCGGCGCTGGCCATTTCGTGTGGGAGGACGAGCCCGAGCGAGCCTCCGGTGCCGCTGCGGAGTTCCTGGCCCGGCGCCTGCTCCACGAGAACCGGACGCATGGCTGACGCCCCGCCGCTCTCCGGGGAGGCCGCCGAGATCGTGTTCGACGGCACCACCAAGCGCTACGGCGAGGAGCCCCGTCCGGCGGTGGACCACCTGTCGCTGGCGATTCCCGCGGGTGAGATCTGCGTCCTGGTCGGTCCCTCGGGCGGCGGCAAGACGACCGCGATCAAGATGGTCAACCGGCTGATCGACATAAGCGAGGGCGACATCCGCATCGATGGGCGCAGCGTGCGCGAGTTCGAGCCCAACCAGCTCCGGCGCCGCATCGGCTATGTCATCCAGCAGATCGGGTTGTTCCCGCACCTCACGGTCGCCGGCAACGTGGCCACCGTGCCCCGCCTGCTGGGCTGGGAGCGCCAGCGGGTCGCGGAGCGCACCGACCAGCTGCTCGACCTGGTGGGCCTCGATCCGGAGCGCTATCGCCGGCGCTATCCCAACGAGCTGTCGGGGGGCGAGCGCCAGCGAGTCGGCCTCGCCCGCGCCCTGGCCGGCAACCCGCGCGTGATGCTCATGGACGAACCCTTTGGCGCGCTCGACCCGATCACCCGGGTCCGCCTGCAGGACGAGTTCCTGCGCCTGCACCGCGAGCTGCGCAAGACGGTCATCTTCGTCACCCACGACATCGACGAGGCGATCAAGATGGGCGGACGCATCGCGATCATCCGCGAGGGCGGCGTGCTCGTCCAGTACGCCACCCCAGATGAGCTCCTCGCGCACCCCGCGGACGACTTCGTAGCGCGCTTCGTGGGAGCCGACCGGGGCCTCAAGCGCCTGGCGCTGTCGACGCTCGCGGACCTCGATCTCGACCCATCCCCGGCCGGCGCGCGGCCCAACGGGCTGAGCGCCGTCGCCACCACGACGCTGCGCGACGCGTTATCGCTAATGCTGACCCACCGGGGGACTCCGCTGGTCGTGATCGACGGCGACGGCAAGCCGCTGGGGATGGCATCGCTCCAACACGTGGTCGACGCGCTCAGCGCCAACGGCAGCGGGGCGAGAGCCGGGAGCCAATCGCGATGACCGTGCTGATGGCAGCGGCGGGGCCGGTGATCCCCAACTTCGGACGCGCGGACAGCTGCGTGCGTCACAACCGGCTGTTCTGCTGGCACTGGTTCAGCTCCCACTGGAGCGACACCTTCCAGCCCGCTCTGGTGCAGCACCTCGAGCTCACCCTGATCGCTGTGGGGATCGGGTTTGCCGTTTCACTGGCGCTCGCGCTCGTCGCGTACTGGCTGCGCTGGCTCGAGCGTCCGATCGAGTGGCTGGCGGGCCTGCTCTACGTGATCCCGAGCCTGGCCCTGTTTCAGATCCTGGTTCCGGTCACCGGCCTGAGCACGACGACGGTCGAGATCGCCCTCGTCTCATACACCGTGCTCGTCCTGTTTCGCAACGTGCTCATCGGGCTGCGCGAGGTCTCGCCCGACGTGCGCGAGGCCGCCCGGGCGATGGGCATGAGCCGCCTCCAGTCGCTCCTGCGGGTCGAGCTCCCGCTCGCCCTGCCGGCGATGTTCGCCGGCCTGCGCATCGCCACGGTGACCGTGGTGAGCCTGGCCACCGTGGCCGCTTTCGTCGTCAACCAGGGGTTGGGGCCCCTTATCCTGCGCGCCATCGAGGAGGGCCAGTTCAAGACCGAGTTCGTGGCCGCGGGAACGCTGGCCGTGGCGCTCGCGCTCACCGCGGATGCCGTCCTGCTATGGGCCCGGCGAATGCTGACCCCCTGGACGAGAGCCCGGGCCGCGTGACCGAGTATGAATGACTTCACCCGGGCGCTGGATTTCATCGGGACCCACCAGTCGCTGCTTTGGCACAAGACGGGCGCCCACATGGCCATCTCCGGCGCGGCGATCGGGATCGCCGTCCTGGTGGCCGTGCCGCTGGGCCTGTGGCTCGGCCACCTGCACCGGTGGTCGTTCCTAGCCATCAACGTCGCCAACATCGGGCGGGCGCTGCCCAGCCTGGCGATAATCAGCATCGGACTGGGAGTCCTCGGGCTGGGATTCTGGAACGTGGTCGTTGCCCTGGTTGTGCTGGCCGTGCCGATCATGATCACCAACGCCTACCTGGCCATCGACCAGGTGGACGCCGACATCGTCGAGGCCGCGCGCGGGGTCGGGATGACGGGCTGGCAGGTGTTCAGGCTGATCGAGCTGCCGCTCGGAGTGGCGCTGCTGTTCGCCGGCATCCGGACGGCGACGCTCTACGTGATCGCCACCGCGACGCTGGGCAGCGTCGCCGGCGCGAGCGGACTCGGCGACATCATCGTCAACCAGGCGAGCTACCGCTTCGAGGGGGTGCTGGGGGCGGCCCTGTGGGTGGCGGCGCTGGCCCTGCTCGCGGACCTGGCGCTGGGAGCGGTCCAGCAGGCGGTCACGCCGCGTGGCGTTCGCCCCGATCGCGTCGTGCGCCCCGGCGCGGCGCGAGCCGACGCCGACCCGAGAACCAAGATCGCCGGCGTGCCCGCACCATCCACCCGGCTCCAGTGACAGGCAGGTATTCCGGAGGACTTACAGAGGAGAGGCTCCATGCGCACGTCGCCATCACACAGGAGGGAACACATGCGCGCAGCACCGCAGCGATTGCTGATCGTCGTCATTCTCGTCGCGCTCGTGCCGCTCGCCGCCGGGTGCGGGTCCAGTTCCAAGAAGACCTCCGGCACCGGCGCGCCGGCGGCTAGCGGTCCGGGAACGAGCCGCCCGCCGGTGACGCTGGGCGACAAGAACTTCGCCGAGGAGTTCGTCCTGGGGCAGCTCTACACCCAGGCCCTCCAGGCCAAGGGCTACAAGGTCACACTCAAGGAGAACATCGGCTCCACCGAGATCACCGACAAGGCACTGACCAGCGGGCAGATCGACGGCTACCCCGAGTACACCGGCACGATCGTGTCCGAGCTGGCCCATCGGAACTCCCGTCCGCCCACGGCGGCCGCGACGTACTCGCAGGCCAAGGCGTTTGAGAACGCCCGCGGCTTCACGCTGTTGAAGTTCACGCCCTTCATCGACACCGACGCCCTGGCCACCAAGCCCGCCTACGCTTCTCAGCACGGCTTGCACACGGTGGCCGACCTCAAGAAGGTCTCGGGAGCCACGCTCGGCGCGCCGCCCGAGTTCCAGACCCGCGCTCAGGGCCTTCCCGGGCTCAAGCGCGTGTACGGGATCACGAGCGCCAACCTGAGCTTCAAGCCGCTGACCATCGGCCTCCAGTACCAGGCCCTCGACGGCGGCCAGGTCCAGGTCGCAGACGTCTTCACCACCGACGGGCAGCTGAGCCGCGGCTCCTACGCCGTGCTCAAGGACCCCAAGAACCTGTTCGGGTTCCAGAACGCCGCCATGGTGATCGCCAAGAAGGTGCTGGCCCGCGAGGGTCCTGCCTTCGCCGCCACGATCGACGCGGTAACGGCCAAACTCACCACCCCCGCGATCCAGACGATGAACGCGGCCGTGGTCATCGACAAGCAGTCGCCCGCGGCGGTGGCCCGGACGTTCCTGCAAGCCAACGCGCTCCTGTAGCGCCCAACGGGCCCGGAGAGCCGGCGCGGCGCCGGCCGGCTCTCCGCGCCGAGGAGGTTGCCAGGGTGCCGGCCGCCGGTGACCACGCGCTGCTCTACGACGCCGACTGTGGCCTGTGCCGCACCGTCGTCGGGGTCCTCCTGTGGCTCGACCGCGGCCGGAGGCTCCGAGCAGTGGCGCTGCAGTCCCCGGAGGCCGGGGAGCTCCTGCCCGCCATGGGGGCGGACGAGCGCATGGCAAGCGTCCATGTGGTCGGTCCCGGGGGCAGCGTGTACTCGGGCGGCGCGGCCCTGGCCGCGCTCGCGTCGCTGCTGCCGGGCGGACGGCCGGCAGCGAGCGCACTCGCGGCGCTTCCGGCCGTCGCTGACCGGGCCTACGCACTGGTGGCTGGCAACCGGGGCCGGCTGGGCGAGCTCGTGCCCCGGCGCCTGCGATCGTGGGCGGACTGCCAGATCGCGCGCCGGGCATGACGACCAGCCGACGGGGCGTCCTCTCATCGGTCTCGCTGCGACATCCGGGCGGCCGTCGCTGGCACCATGGTGGGCGCGGATGCTGCCTCGACAGGGCTCCTACGGCGCGCTCCTCGCCGCGGCGGGGGTATGGGCGACCGCGCTGGCGGTAGCCGCGCTGGCGGTAGCCGCGCTGGCGGGGTGCGGAGGGTCGGCCGGCTCCGCGTCCTCCGGGCGCGATCCGGCGGCCGACCCGGTCAGCACTTCGGCCCAGCCCGGCCCGGCCGCGTCGTCGCCCGCGGCTCCCGCCGGGTCCGCGCCGGCGCCCGCAGCGGCCCCGACCGGATCCGCGACGGCTACCGCCACCGCCGCCGCCCCAGCGCCCGCCGGCGGCGGCAAGATACCCCCGGCCCACCCGGTCCCGGCCAGCTTCCGCATCGCCGCCGGAGCCCCCTCGGACGCTGAGGTCCGCCGCGAGGTGGCGCAGTTGAGGCGCATACAGCGCGCCGAGCGCAAGGCCCAGACCGTCCAGACCCTGTTCAGCGCCGCACCCGACACCGCCGCCAACCTGCTCCCATGGGACCTCGAGCCCAAGCGCGGGCGCCAGGTGAGCATCGCCTCGGTGTTTCGTGACTACGGCCTGGGGATCGCGTGCGGAGGCGTGCTGCACGCCAACGAGCTCGGCGTGGCCCACAAGACGGCGCCGTGCGGCACGATCATCACCTTCCGCTACGCCGGACGGGTCCTGCGCCTACCGGTCATCGATCGGGGTCCGTACATCGCCGGACGCGAATGGGACCTCACGGGGGCCGCCGCCGACCTGCTCGGCTTCCCCGGCCTGGGCCCGATCGAATGGTCGATCGGCCCGCTCAGAGGCCAGCCCGTGGTCACCAGGTAGGCCTGAGGAACGCGGCCGCTAGGGATGGATGGGGACGGAGGTCCCCAACTCGCGTCCCTGAGCGTCGAGCGCCCGGGCGGCGATGTAGGGCTGGTTGGTCTGCACCGGGATCGGAGTCTCGAACCCGCTGCGCGCGGTGGTGCCCGCGGGTCTCAGGTGAGTCGCGTCGGGTCCCGTCAGCAACTGCCAGCTCGTAACGGTCGTGGCTCCGTTCCAGCTGGCGTAGGCCGTCACCTTGCCGTGCCCGGTCGAGGCGGCGAAGGCCGGGTGGGTGGGGGGCACACCCGCCCACGGGAATCGGAACGCCCGGTAGGACTGCACGGGCCGCGGGAAGTGTCCGTCCATGATCAGGTGGCCGTCCGAGGTGAACTCGGAGAAGTACGGCTCGGAACCCCAACCCACCACCTCGTCCCCGTTGGGCAGCGTCTGCATGTTGCCCTGGCTGCCGGCGATGAGCCGACGGGGGTGCGTGTAGGTGTGCGCGACGCTTGCGTCGCGCCCATCGAGCTTGAGCATCAGTCCCCGGGACTGAGAGCCAACCTGGGGAGCGGCCTGATCGTCGAACAGGGTCAGCGTGTTGTCGGGGCGCAGATGCGCATCGTGCTGGTAGGCGAAGCGCGCGCCGGGACCCAGGTGAAAGCTGCTGCGCTTGCCGCCGAGCCTCCACAGGATCCTCCCGGTCACCAGGCTGACCTCGTACACCGCCCAGGTGTTGCGACCGGACACGACCATACGGTCGCCGTGCAGGTCGATCGAGTTGATGTGGAACGGATCCCAGGTCTGGCCGTTTACAACATGCGCGTAGGACTCGCTGGGCTCGATGTGGCCGAGCGGATGCCACTCGAACATGACCAGCCCGGTCTTGAGGTCGATTTCCTGGACGATCGAATCCAACAGGGAGGAGTCCTGAAACCCTCCCAGCGACCGCAGATCGGCCCGCACCGGCACGTAGCTGTCGACCCAGGCGGTGCCCTGGGGGCTGAGCACGAACTCGTGCAGGTCCGGCGCCTCGCCGTTGCCCCCATGGACCCGGTACACGACGTGGTAGGTGCGGTCCAGGATCACGTCCTGGCCCTGACCGAAGCCCAGAGGGTTGATGTGCCCTTCCCAGAAGGTCAGCGCGGGGGCGCCGTTGTACATCTGAGCCGAGAAGTCCTCGGCCCCATGGTGGTGGGGCAGCGGGTCGAACCACACGAGATGGCCTTGCGGATCGAGGATCATCGGTCCCCGTTGAGCGACGTTCGCGCCACCGCTCCCTAGGGGCGCGAGGAAGATGTCGCCCGGTGTAGGGCTGGCATCGTTCTTGGTGATCACGACGCGCGGCGGGCGCAGCGTGGGACGAGACAGGAAGTGCTCGGTCACCGGAACCGCGCTCGACGGCCGGGAGGTGGCCTTCACGATGGCGGGCAGCCGACCCGCGGGAAGGCGGGCCTGAACTCCGGGCCGAGCGACGGTGAAGCTGAAGCTCAGCGGGGATGCAAGCGAGCCCGAGGGCGGCTGAAGCTCGACGTGCACGGTCTCGCCGGTGCTGAACGCCTTCGATGGAACGAAGCTCGCGCCCGGGGCGGCGGCATACGCCTTGAGCTTCCCGGTGTGATGGCCGCTGCGCGATCCCACGACCGTGACGGTGCCCAGCTGGGTGGCGGGAGTGCCCAGGAAGCTGACCTGAGTGTGCGGCGACGCGTCCGGGGTGCCGGGCTGCGGCGAGACGATGATGAACCGCGCCGCAGCCACCGCCCGCGCGGCGTGTCGGGACGACGACTTGGTCAGCGAAGCGCTCGGCGGCGGGTCGCCTCCCGTCGCCGCGCTCGCGCTCGACCCCGGCCCGGAGCCCGCCGGCGAAGTGTCCGACGACCCGGCGGTGAGCCCCGCGCCCACCGCGGCGAGCAGGCTGCCCACCAGAATCAGGGAGATGCGGCGGATGTGTTCACGCATGCTGTCCGTGAGGACCCGGCGGAAGCACCAAGGCACTCGGCTCACCCCGAACGCCAGGGCATCCTATCCGTGTGCAGGGGAAACCGGTCCAGGATGCCCGCGGTCGGGGGTCCGAAATCTCGCCGCGGTCCGATCCCTTGGACACCGGATGGAGCCCAGAGTCGCGCCGGGGCATCCCCGCACCTGGGGGCCAAAGCCGCTCGGGCGGGAGCCCCGAAGCCGGGCTCCTTACGTCGACTTCATCCCGGATCGGTAGCTTTCCCGCCTTCATGGCGCCGGGACGAAAGCTCCTGCCACCGCGTTGGTTCGCCCTGGCGAGCCTTCCGCTGCTGCTCGCGGCCGCCGCGGCGATCGCGATCGTGAGCCGGTCGGCCACCGCTCCGACCGCGCAGGGAGCGCCGCCGACGGGCATTCACAAGATTCAGCACGTGGTGATCATCATGCAGGAGAACCGCTCGTTCGACAGCTACTTCGGCACCTATCCCGGGGCCGACGGAATCCCGCGGGCCAAGGGCCAGATCAGCGTGTGCCTGCCGGATAGGAGCGGGGGCTGCGTGCGCCCCTACCACGATTACAACCTGGCCAACGGAGAGGGCCCGCACAACCAGGCCGACACGATCGCCGACGTCAACCAGGGTCGCATGGACGGCTTCCTCCTCCAAGCCCAGAAGCAGTACAGAGCCTGCGCGCACGCCGGTAACGACCCCACGAACCCGGCCTGCGTGGGAACCGGGCCCGGCGGCCCCAGCGCGGTGCTCGGCTATCACGACGCCCGCGAGATTCCCAACTACTGGGCCTACGCACGCAACTTCGTCCTGCAGGACCACATGTTCGAGCCCAACAACTCGTGGAGCCGACCCACTCACCTGTACATGGTCTCGGAGTGGTCGGCCCGCTGCTCGCGACCAGGCGACCCCTCGAGTTGCGTCAACGACAACCTCGTCAACCTGCCGGCCTCCGGGGCCAGCCGGCAGCGCAGCAGCCCAGCGGCGCCCGAGGACTACGCGTGGACCGACATGACATACATGCTCTACCGCAACCACGTCAGCTGGGCTTACTACGTGGCCCAGGGGACTCAGCCCGACTGCGCCACCGGGGCCAGCAAGTGTCCGGTCCAAAACCAGTACGTCGGGACTCCCAGCATCTGGAACCCTCTGCCGGCGTTCGACACCGTCCAGCGGGATCATCAGACCGCCAACGTGCAGCCGGTGTCGCATCTGTTCGGCGCCGCCCAGTCGGGGAGCCTCCCTTCGGTGAGCTGGGTCGTCCCCAACGACAAGGTCTCCGAGCACGGTCCGTTCCCGGTGGATGCCGGGCAGGCCTACGTGACGCAGATCATCAACGCGATCATGCAGGGACCCGACTGGTCGAGCACGGCGATCTTCGTGGCGTGGGACGACTGGGGGGGCCGCTACGACCACGTCGCGCCACCCAGGGTGGATCAGAACGGCTACGGCTTGCGGGTGCCGGGTCTGGTGATCAGCCCGTACGCGCGGCCCGGATACATAGACCACCAGACGCTGAGCTTCGACGCCTACAACAAGTTCATCGAGGACGACTTCCTGGGCGGTCAGCGTCTGGACCCCAAGACCGACGGTCGCCCGGACCCCCGCCCGGACGTGCGAGAGGCCCAGCCCATTCTCGGTGACCTGGCCCGGGCGTTCAACTTCGACCAGACGCCCGCCCAGCCCATGGTGCTGAACCCGAATCCGGGCCTGACACCCGCGGGGCCTCAAGGGCCGCTCGCGTCGCGGGCGGCCACAACCAGCCACTGACAGTGGCCGACGCCGCCAGGCGGGCTCGCGCGGCCGAGCTGGCCCGCGAACCGATAGCGCGCTCGGCCCACGCGCGCTCAGCGCGGGCGCGCTCAGCGCGGGCGCGCTCGGCCCACGCGCGCTCAACGCGGGCGCGCGGACAGGGTGACCGTGATCGCCTCGGGCGGGGGGCCCCTCACACTCACCCGGGACACCACCGTCCCGCCGGGGGGCGGATGCCCGTCCCACACGTACACGGTCCGGTCATACGACCGGTTGCGGCTCTCGTAGAACGCCCCCAGGCGCGCGGTTGCGTTTGACGCCAGCGGCCGCCGCCCCCGGAGTCGGAGCGCGTAGATGATCGCGGCCTTGAAATCGAAGGCGACGAAGCTGTGCGCCCCGGCGACCCGGATCCGGCGGTCGCGAGTTGAGAGCGCGGGGCCGAGCAGCCCGATGACGGTCCGGATCGGCCGGTACTCCGGCTGGTCCTGATCGCGTCTCTCGCCGCCGGCGACCGCGGCACCGGTGAGTAGCGCGACGGCGAGCCCGAGCGCCGAGGCGATGGCGGATACCCGCGCGGGGACGCCCCTGGCCGCCATCAACCGTCCGGGACGCTGCAGCTTCACCACCGCCCAGCCCAGCGCGAGCCAGACCCACATCCCGGCCACCGAACCCCACCACATTGTGTAGCCGAGCGAGGTCACGAGACTGGGACGCGTCGGAGTGAACGCGGCTACCGACGCCAGGGCGCCACAGAGCGCGAGGCCGATCAGCCCACCGCTGGCCACGTCTCGCCGGCGGGTGATCGCTCCGAGCACCGTGGCCACCGCGAGCAGGAGGACGAGCACGATGCTCGACACGGTCGCGAGGTCGCTGGGCTCGGAGCGCACGTCTGCCAGCCGGTCAAACGGAGTGCTTGGGACCCGCAGCCACCACGGCGGGATGCCGATCGCCCGGACCACCGCGTGCCAGCCGGCATCCAGGCCCAGGGTCGGTCGATGGACCCGAGCTACCCTGAGTGCAAGCCCCAGGTTGCCGTGACCGTGGGCGATCTGATCGAACACGGGAAAGCTCCAGCACACAGCGGCGACGGCCAGCGCGGCGAGCGTCCAGGGCCAGATGCGCTCCCGCCGGCCGCCCTCATCGGCCCGAGCGGGCGCGCCCCGCAGCGCCGCCACGGCGACTCCCCCCAGCGCCACGGCGACGACGGCCAGCCCCGGAGGCACGAACGCGAACTGGCACTGGGCCACGAAACTGGCCAGCAGGAGCGCGACCGGCAGCAGCCGCCAGCTGCCACAGGCCACGGCCCACGCGACGAAGACCAGCGCCGTCAGGGGCATCAGTCCGGCCGACGGATTCCAGATGTCGTGGTAGGTCTCGCCCACCAGCGACCGGCACATCAGCGAGACCGCGACGGCGACGACCAGCATCAGCCCGCGTCCACCGCGACTGCGAGCGACCAGCACCACCCCGCTCGCGGCAGCCACATTGACGGCGCCCATGGTCAGGGCCAGGGCCGCCGGACCGATGCGAGCAGGCACCGCGAGCAGCCAGTAGAGCATTGGCCCGGGGCTGTGGACCGCTTGGTGCAGCAGGACCGACGAGGCCGAGTACTGGCCGTCGAGCGGCGTGTGCGACGTGAACACGTCGTACGCGCGGGTGGCGATGATGGCTCGATCGCCGTTGGGCGTGAAGCCCGCCGCCAGCCCGCGGATCGTAGAGACGATCACCGGCAGGGCCGCCGCGGCGCACGCACCCACTACGAACCCGCCCTCGGCCACCCGCCGCCGGCCCGCGGGCGCCGCCTCGGCGCCCTCAGCCAGAGACAGCGCCTCCTGTGCTCGATGGCCTCCGCGGTTGCCGCGCCCGGGCGCCATGCCGACGGCGGTACCGGGGTGCGACCGTGGCGACGGTCTCGGTCTGGAAGAAGTGAACAATCGCCCGCGAGGCGTCGAAGGCCACCGTCCGGGCGGCGTGAGCGGCCCTGGAAGGGGCCGCGTGAGCGGCCCTGGACGCCAGGGGCCAGGCGTGAGGCTCGCCGATCAGCTTTATGTGAGCGACGGTGGTTCCGTCGGCACAGCCGGACTTGGCCAGCCACAGGGCCCACCGGCCCAGGCGCCGATAGACGGGCGGGCCGCTCGCGCACGAGTCCCATTGGAACCACTCGTCCAGGAAGGAGGTGACGCCGAACGTGCCGGCCGTCATGGAACCGTCGTACGGGGCCGTGCCGTCGTTGGTCCCGTGGATCTCGAGCACCGAGAGCGGCCGGCTGGGCGGACAGCCCGGCTGGGGCCTGTAGATGCCGGCGACCGGCGCGATGGCGCTCAGCCGGTCGTTGAGCCTGCACCCCAGGACCGAGACGAAGCCCGCCCCGTTGGACCCACCGGTCGCGTAGACGCGGTTGTCGGCCACGCACAGCACGGCGTCGAGCTGGTCGAGCAGCAGGCGCACGAATGTGACGTCGCGCGTGCCCCGGGGATCGCCGGGCAGGTACCGCCAGAACGTGCCGTCGGCGTTGGGATAGACGGTGATGAATCCGGCGCTGTCGGCTGCCTGTGTCAGCCCCGTCGATGACTCGGTGGCCGGTCCGTTGCCGCCCGCACCGTGAAAGGCGAGCATCAGGGGGAGCGGGACGTGGGGGCGGGCCTGGGGCGGAACGTTCACCAGCGCCGACCGCTGCACCCCGTCGACCTCGACCGTGGCCGTGAAGCGCGAGGGTGGCGGGGGCTGGGGAGAGCTGGAGCAGCCGCTCGATGAAGTCGCCGCGGAGGCTGGGACCGGGGCGGAGAGTGCGGCCAGCACGCCGGCCCCCAGCGCGGCCGCGGTCCACATGCGCCCCCACCGCCGCGCTCTGGGTGTGCGATTCACAGCGCGGGAGGGTATGCGACCGGGCGCAACCAAGCTGCAACCGGCCACCCGGTCGGGTGGCCGCGGCCGGATCGCTCAGGAAAACGGAGAGTGGTTCTAGGGCGCGGAGGGAATCGGTTCGCCGCCATCCCGGACGGCCGGCCTGGTCGGCCCGGTGCCCGCGGCGCTCCGGCGCGCGGTGGCTATGACCTGTCCCCCGCGGGCGGGTACCAGCGTGATGTGGTGCACGCGCGCGGGCTCGGGGTCACCGGCCGGGCTGAGCTCGACCCGGGCCAGAACCGCGCGCAGCACCGCCTTCATTTCCATCAGGGCGAAGCTCGCGCCGATGCAACGGCGCGGACCGCCGCCAAACGGGATGAACGTGTAGGCCGGGGCCGAGGTCCCCAGGAAGCGCTCGGGGCGGAACGCGTCGGCGTCGTCGTAGGCATCCGAACGCTGCACGAGGGCGATGGCCGGCATCACGACCGTGCCCGCGGGCAGCACGTGGTCGCCGACCACAGCCGGGGCGGTCAGCTTGCGCCAGACCGCATCGATCACGGGGCGCACGCGCAGCGTCTCGCTGATCACCGCGTCCAGATAGGGCTCATCCGCTCCCGACTCGAGTTCGTCGCGCAGGCGGGCCAGCGCCGTTGGATGGCGCAGCAACCGCTCGAAGCACCAGGCCAGGGCGGTCGCGGTCGTCTCGTGTCCGGCCAGCAGCAGCGTGATGACGTGATCGCGCAGCTCCTCATCGGTCAGGGCCTCGCCCTGCTCGTCTCGCGCCGCCACGAGCAGCGCGAGCACATCGTCGCGGCCAGCGGGATCGTCGCGGTGCTCCCGGATCTCGGTCGCCAGGAGGCGATCGACCTCGGGCCGAACACGAAGCGCCTGGTGCCGGCGTCCAAGCCGGCTGTCGATGAGCTTGGGATAGATCCAGACGGCCCACATGTCCAGCGGGGTGAACTCGAGCAGCTGGGGCAACAGAGTTCGGAGGCGTGCGCGGCGACGTTCGTCGCGCACGCCGATGACTGCCCGCAGGATGACTTCGAGCGTGACGGCTTGCATCCGGGGTCGAATCGCGAAGGTCTCCTGCAGAGGCCAGGAGTCGACCTCCGCGCCGGCGATCTGTGCCACCAGGTCCGCGTACCCGCGGACCGCGTCGCCGTGAAACGGAGGCAGTAACAGGCGCCGCTGGCGCAGGTGCCGCTCGCCGTCGAGCAGCAGCAGCGAGTGCTGGCCCAGCACCGGCCCCAGAGCGGCGTTGGCCCCCCCGGCTTCGAAGACGTCCCGATCGCCGGTGAACACCTGCTTGATCAGCGCCGGGTCGGCCACCACGACCACGTTGCCCAGCCCCAGTGTCCGCAGCGTGAACAGATCGCCGTAGCGGCGCTGCAGATGGTCCAGCAGCCAGAGTGGCCGCGCCCCCCAGGCCGCCGTCTGCGCCAGTCGCGGCCAGCGCGGGCCGCGCGGCAGACCGGTGGGCAGCTCGTGCACTTCCCCAGCGCTCATACCCCTGCCTCCCGTCCGTTCGCCCTTTCGGCTACATGTACGTCTGTACAATACAGACGTACGTCTGACTGTCGAGCTAGGGTGTAATCGCCTCCATGCCCCGAGCCAGCCACCGCGATCAGCTCCTGCGGGGCGCCATCGAGTGCCTCGAGACCAAGGGCTATGCCCGGACCACGGCGCGCGACATCGCCGCCGCCGCGGACGCCAACCTGGCCTCGATCGGCTACCACTTCGGGTCCAAGGAGGCCCTGCTCAACGAGGCCCTGATCCAGACCTTCGAGGCCTGGACGAGACGCATCGGCGAGATCAGCTTCGCGGCCCCCGACGCCTCCCCGCTCGAGCGCGTCGGTGCGTCGTGGGTGGCGATGCTCGACTCCTTCGAGGAGCAGCGCCCCGTACTGATCGCATTCCTCGAGTCGATGGCCCAGGCCGCACGCTCCCAGGAGCTGCGCGAGCAGCTGGCCGAGCATTACCGCGACATTCGCCGCACCGTGGCGGACATGATCAGCGCCAGCCTCGGTCCGGCGGCCGAAGAACGCGGCGTCGATCCACAGGTTGTGTCGGCCTTCCTGATCGCCGTCTGCGATGGCTTCGTCATGCAGTGGGTGCTCGACCCGGAGCAGACGCCGACCGGTGCCGAGCTGGTGTCAGCGCTCGGCTCTGCGCTGGCGGTCGCGGTCGAGGGCGGCGCCAGGTCAGAAGCCTGAGTCGCGGGCCGCCTGGACCGTTCCCCGAGCTGGCGCCCCCGCGGCTTGCGCGGCCGGCCCCAGCAGGCGTTCGGCGATCACGACGTCGCGCCAGCGTCCATCCAGCCGGGCGTGGCACCGAAGCGTCCCCACCTCGCGAAACCCGCAAGCTCGGCACAGCCGGAGACTGGCCCGGTTGCTCGCGAACAGCAGACCGATGATCTTCCAGTAGCCCCGGAGCTCGGCTTCGCGCATCAGGGCTTGGGCCAGGCGCGCGCCCAGACCCCGACCGCGGGCCTCGCGGGCGACGTAGATCGATGCCTCGCCCACGCCGCGGTAGCACTCGCGCTCGCTGTAGCGGGCCATGCGCGCCCAGCCGAGAACCCGGCCGCCGGTCTCGAGGACCAGGAACGGCAGGCCCGGATGGCCGAGAGCGTCGCTGAACTCGGCGACGGCTCTGACCCGCGTTTCGAACGTCGCCTGGCGCTCCTCGATGGCCTGGTTGTAGATCGCCGTGATGGCGCCCGCGTCTTGAACTCTGGCCGCGCGAATGAGACTCATACGTAGATCCTCGGGTCTTCCAGGCCAATCCTGGGGCCTCCAGGCCAATCCTCGGGGCCTCCAGGCCAATCCTCGGGGCCCTCCGGGCCAATCCTCGGGGCCCTCACGGCCCCCTCGTCCTCGTGCGCCGGTGATACCCGGTGCGCGCCTCGGCGTAATTGGCCCCGAGGCCAGAGCCCCTGATCGCAGCCTGGCCGTACGGCCAGGCCCCCGTTCTAGAGTTGTCGCCCCATGCAAGCTTCGAGCGACAGCACCCTGCCGCGCTCGGCCTCTCCGCAGACGACGGTCGAGTTGGCCGCCGGGCGTCCCGACGGCGGCCCGGCCGTGTCGGTGGAGGGGCTGCGCAAGAGCTACGACGAGATCGAAGCGGTGCGCGGAATCGACTTCGAGGTCGCGTCCGGCGAGACCTTCGGCTTCCTCGGGCCCAATGGCGCGGGTAAGACCACGACGATCAACATTCTCTGCACCCTTGTCGAGCCGACCGCCGGCACCGCGCGCGTCGCCGGGCACGACGTTCTCTCCGAACGGCGGGCCGTTCGGCGCAACATCGGCCTCGTCTTTCAGGAGACGACCCTCGACAACTACCTAACCGCGGAGGAGAACCTGCGCTTCCACGCCGAGCTCTATGCAGTTCCGAAGGACCAGACCGGCGAGCGTATGCGTACCGTCCTGGACATGGTCGGCCTATGGGAGCGGCGGGCGAGCCTGGTTTCCACGTATTCGGGCGGGATGCGACGCCGGCTCGAGATTGCGCGCGGCCTGCTGCACTCTCCGCGCGTGCTGTTCCTCGACGAACCGACCGTCGGCCTGGACCCGCAGACCCGGGCTTCGATCTGGGGATATATAAACGACCTCAAGGGCCGCGAGGACATCACGATCTTCCTAACCACCCATTACATGGATGAGGCCGAGAACTGCGACCGCATCGCCATCATGGACAGCGGCCGGATAGTGGTGCTCGACACTCCAGAGGCGCTCAAAGCGGGGGTGGGCAAGGACCGCGTGCAGATCCAAACCGCGGACGACCAAGCGGCGATCGCGGCGCTCCGGGAGCGCTTCGGTCTCGAGGCCGCCGTCCACGACGGCGCCGTCACGATCGCAGTGCCCGACGGCGAGGAGTTCGTGCCCCGGTTGTTTGCGGAACTCGGCGTCCCGATCCGGGCCGTGCGCGTGGCGCGGCCCACGCTCGACGACGTGTTCCTCGCCCATACGGGCGCGACGATCAGAGACGCCGAGAGCTCGGGGAACGCGATGAACCGCCAGATGGCCGCCGTGTTCGGACGGGGCCGCTGAGAAGTGGCGACGCAACCGGCAACGCTCGAGCGTGGCCTGATCGCAGTCCGGCTGCCCGACAGCGGGCTGCGCCAGGACGTCCGCGCCGTCAAGATCGTCTGGCACCGAGAGCTGATTCGGTTCTGGCGAGACCGGCGACGGATCGTCACCTCGCTGCTTCAGCCGGTGCTGTTCCTGTTCGTGCTCGGCACCGGGCTCTCGAGCATCGCCTCGACCGGGTCGGTCAACCTCCGCACGTTCATCTTCCCCGGAGCGCTGGGCATGGCGGTGCTCTTCACGGCAGTCTTTTCGGCGGCCTCCATCGTCTGGGACCGCGAGTTCGGCTTCCTACGCGAGATGCTTGTCGCCCCCGTGCGCCGCGGCGCCATCGTGTTCGGGAAGTGCCTCGGCGGCGCGACCGTGGCGACCTTCCAGGGGCTGGTGATGCTGTGCCTGGCCGGAGTTGTGAACGTCCCCTACTCGCCGGTGCTGATCATCACCCTGATCGGCGAGCTCCTGCTGCTCGCGTTCACTCTGACCGCGTTCGGGGTGATGGCCGCGGCGCGCATCCAGCAGGTCCAGTCGTTCATGTCGCTCTTCCAGATGTTCCTGATGCCGCTGTTCTTCCTGTCGGGGTCGCTCTTTCCCCTCACCAATCTCCCGTCCTGGCTGGCCGTGCTCAACCGCCTGGACCCGCTCACCTATGCGATCGATCCGATGCGGCGCGCGGTGTTCAGCCACTTGAACCTGACCAGCGCGACGCGCCACCGGCTCGTCCCGGGCGTCACCTGGTGGGGCTGGCACGTGCCGACCGGTGTCGAGCTGGCCGTCGTCGCCCTGATGGGTCTGGCGATGCTCGCGATCGGGATCGCGCGGTTCAGCCGGCCCGAGTAGGCGAGCAGGGCCTGATCTACGCCGCGGACCGCGGCGGCCGAGCCGGGTCGTGACGGGGCGCGCGGCGCGGGCGGCTCAGTCGCCCGCGTCGTACTTGAAGGAGATGTCCAGGCGCACCCGGTAGCTCGTCACCTTGCCGTTCTCGATCGTGACGTCCTGGCGGACCACTTCGGCCACTCGTAGGTCACGGACCGTCTTGCCGGCGGTCTCGACGGCGTTGCGGGCCGCGGCTTCCCATGACTCGCTGCTCGCGCCGATGACCTCTGTCACGCGATAGACGCTGTCGGCCATGCTGTCTCCTCTCTCTCCGTTTGACGGGGCCGTACGCCGCAGCTCCCGGCCACCGCCCGTGGGGGGCATGTTCGCAGGCCGGGCCCGATCCGGCATTTCAGACAGAGCTCTTACACAGTCCATAGGTCGGCCTAAGGCGCGCGAGAGACGATCCTCGCGTGAGCTCAACTCCGACGCTGGATCAACCCCCCGGGAGCGCGCCCAACGGCCACCGGACGATCGTCCCCGCGCACCCGCTCGGCCGCGAGGAGCGTCCCCTCGCCGCCGGCCTGACGCGGCGCGCGCTCGCGCTCACCGTGGTGTGCGCGGCACTGCTCGGCGGGGGGCTCGCCGTCGGGCTGCTATACGCGCTCGGCGGGATCCACGCGGCAGCGCCGACCACGAGCGTGGTGGAGCAGCCGGTCGCGGGGTCGGGGGGATCGAGCTCGAGGTCTCCGCTCAACGCGGGCGCCGTATATGCCAGCGCGGCGGCCGGCGTCGTCGACATCACCTCTCGCGGCGTGAGCTCCGGCGGCGGTCAGGGCCCGTTCGCTCCCCCGGGACCGGCGCAGGCCACGGCGTCGGGCACCGGGTCGGTCATCGACGCGCGGGGGCACATCCTCACCGCCGCCCACGTCGTCGACGGCTCCGCGTCGATCACCGTCACGTTCCAGAACGGCACGACCCGACCCGCGAGAGTTCTGGGCGAGGATCTGTCGACCGACGTCGCCGTGCTCCAGGTCGACCCATCCGGCCTGCGCCTGGAGCCGCTGGCGCTGGGGAGCTCGAGAGCGCTGTCGGTGGGCGACGCCCTGGCCGTGATCGGCGACCCCTATCAATTTGACCGGAGTTTGAGCACCGGCGTCGTGTCAGGGCTCGACCGCACGATCCAGGCGCCCAACGGGTTCACGGTGGCCCACGCGATCCAGACCGACGCCGCTCTGAACCCCGGCAATTCGGGGGGGCCCGTACTCGACACCCATGGGCGCGTGGTCGGGATCGCTGACCAGATCGCGACCGGCGGATCGGGCGCGCAGGGCAGCACGGGTGTGGGCTTCGCGGTGCCGGTCGACATCGTCCGGGCCGAGCTGTCCCGGCTCGAGCAGGGCGCGCAGGTCGCGCACGCCTATCTCGGCGTGAGCACGACCCAGGCCACCAACCAGCCGGGCGCCCTCATCCAGGCGGTCCGGGCCGCCACCCCCGCCGCCGCCGCTGGCCTGCGCAGCGGGGACGTCATCGTCAGGCTCGACGGCTCCGCCGTCCGCGGATCCAGCGACGTCGTCGCCGCGATCAGCTCCCACCGCCCCGGTGATCGGGTGACCCTCACCGTGCAGCGCGGATCGAGCCGGCGGACGCTCAGCGCGACTCTGGCGGCCCAGCCCCGCCAGGCGTCAACGGGCTAGCGAGCCCAGGCGTCAACGGGCTAGCGAGCCCAGGCGTCGATGGGCGAGCGAGCGCGACGTTGACGGGCTAACGAGCGCGAGGTCGGCGAGCCGCGATCAGTGCCCGATGAGGGCTCGCAACGACTGGCGGGGCGAGCGCATCGTCTCGAGTACGGCCGTGCCCTCGTAGCCGCAGTGGGCCATGCAGTTGTCGCAGCGCGGGTCGTTGCCCCGCCCGTACTTGTCCCAGTCGGTGGTGTCGATGAGCTCCCGGTAGGTCTCGGCGTAACCGTCGGCCATCAGGTAGCACGGTCGCTGCCAGCCCAAGATCGAGTAGCTCGGTATACCCCAAGCAGTGCACTGGAAATCGACCTTGCCCTCGAGGAAGTCGAGGAACAGCGGGCTGTGGTTCAACCGCCAGCGCCGGCGCCGCCCACCGGCGAACGCGGCGCTGAAGAGCTGCCGGGTCTGCTCGACGCCGAGGAAGTGATCCTGGTCGGGCGCCTTCTCGTAGGCGTAGGCCGGCGAGATCATCATCATGTCGACCTCGAGCTCGTCGTTTAGGAAGTCGAGCACCTGGCGCACCGTTGACGGCGAATCGTGCGTGAAGAAGGTCGTGTTCGTGGTGACCCGAAAACCGCGGGCCTTAGCCGCGCGGATCGCCTTTACCGCCTTGTCGAAGACGCCCTCCCGCTCGACGGACTCGTCGTGGCGCTCACGCATCCCGTCGACGTGCACCGCCCAGGCGAAGTAGGGGCTCGGGGTGAACTTCTCGAGCTTGCGTTCCATGAGGATCGCGTTCGTGCACAGGTAGACGAACCGCTTGCGCTTGATCAGCTCGGCGGCGATGACGTCGATCTCGGGGTGGATCAGCGGCTCGCCTCCCGCGATCGAGACGACCGGCGCACCGCATTCCTCGACTGCAGCTAGCGCCTGCTCGACCGGCATCCGTCGCCGCAGGACGTGCTCGGGATGCTGGATCTTCCCGCACCCGGCGCAGGCCAGGTTGCACGCGAACAGCGGCTCGAGCTCGACGACGAGCGGAAACTTCTCTCGCCGGGCCAGCTTCTGGCGGATCAGGTACTGGCCGACGCGGGCGCTCTGGCGCAGTGGTACGGGCATCTCATGTCGCCTCTCTGCGAATCTCGGGGGGTAGCTTGAATTGCAGCGTCTCGCTCGCCGTCCGGCGCTCGGCGATCTCTGCCGGTCCCAGTGCGACCAGCGCGGCCAGCACGCGCTGGACCACCGATTCCGGCGCCGAGGCCCCAGCGGTCAGGCCGATCGTATCGCCCCGGGCCAACCAGTCGAGCTCGATGGCCGACTCGTCCTCGATCAGGCGCGCCTCGGCCCCATGGCGCTCGGCAACCTCGACCAGGCGACGCGAGTTGGAGGAGTTCTCCGATCCGACCACGAGCACCAGCTGGCACTCGCGGGCGAGAAGCTTGACCGCGTCCTGGCGGTTCTGCGTTGCGTAACAGATGTCGCTCGAGGATGGACCGATGAGGGCCGGAAAACGCCGCCGGAGCGCGTCGACGACGGTGTCGGTGTCGTCGACGGCCAGCGTTGTCTGGGTCAGATAGGCGACGCGTTCGGGATCCTCGACCTCGAGATCCGCCACGTCGCTTGCATCCCGGACGATCTGGATGCGATCGGGTGCCTCGCCGACGGTGCCTTCGATCTCGTCGTGCCCATCGTGGCCGACGAGCACGATCGTGCATCCCGCGTTGGCGAAGCGACGCGCTTCGGCATGCACCTTGCTGACCAGCGGACAGGTCGCGTCGATCACGTTGAGCGCCCGCGTCGCCGCTGCCGCGCGCACCGCGGGCGAGACTCCATGGGCCGAGAAGACGACCGTCGCGCCGGTCGGGACCTCGTCGACCTCTTCCACGAAGATGGCCCCGCGGCGTTCGAGATCGCTGACGACGTGGGCGTTGTGAACGATTTGGCGGCGCACGTAGACCGGCGCCCCAAAGCGCTCCAGCGCGAGCTCGACGATCTCGATGGCCCGCTCCACGCCGGCGCATGATGCCCGCGGCGCCGCCAACACGATCTTGCGCGGTCGGACGGCGACCGCCCATTCCGACAACACCCCGGCGGCCTGGCGCAGCGCCCAGTAGGCTCGCCCAGCGCCGTTGACCACCGCCAGCGGACGGGTCAGCTCTTGTGCGGGCGTATCCACGACGGCGCGCACCACTGCCAGCGGACGCCCGGCCGCCGCGGCGGCGAGCCACGCCGACTCCATGTCGACAGCGAGCGCGCCACTCGCGCGCAGCTCCTCGCGGCGCCGGCCGAGCACGAGCCGGTTGACGGACACGATCGGGCCAAGCCTCACACGCAGGCGGCGCCGCCGCAGCGCTCCCGCCAGCACGCTCGCCGCGGGACAGGGTATGACCCCGAAGGGACCGCGAACCTCGGTGGCGACGACGAGCTCTCCTGGAGCCAGCGTCGGGTCGAGCGCCCCGCAGAACCCGCTCACCACCACCGCGGCGCCGGGCAGGTAGCCGGCCGTGGCCGTGACCGAGTGCCGGGGGCCCATCCCGGTGGGAACGACGTGGGCGCCGGGTCCGAGGCCGCGGCGCACGGCGCGCGCCTCAATGCGCAGGGGGGCCAGCACCAGCAGCCGGCGGTCGGGTGCATCGCGCTCGACGCCGGCGTCAACGAGGATGTTGGCGTCCTGGGGACTCATCTCACGCCGCCAGAGCCGGATGTACTTGGTCGAGCGTGGCCAGCGCTTCCCGAGCCGCCGTGTGGCCACTGCGCACGGCGCCCTCCATGGTGGCCGGCCAGCCGGTGTCGGTGAAGCTTCCGGCCAGCGTCAATCCGTTCAGGCGCGTGCGCGCGCTCGGGCGCCGGCTGGCCACCCCGGGCGACCCTCTGAAGGTGGCGGCGTGCTCGCGGCTGACCAGGAAGCGGATGACCTGCGCCTGGCGGGCGCGCGGGAACAGCTGGGCCAGGGCCGGGAGATACCGCGAGCGCAGCCCCTCCACGGACATCCCCATCTCCTCTTCGGCCGCCGACAGCGAGACGGCCAGGTACTGGCCGCTCTCGACGCCCGCGCCTCGAGTGCGGTCAAACACCCACTGCACCGGGCTGCCGACGGCGGCGGCGAAGTCGAAGTCCATCACCCGGCGGTCGTAAACGACGTGCAGGTTGACGATGGGAGAAGTGCCGAGCATCTCGAGCCGCTCGACCCCGGCCAGCGCGCCCGGCGGCAGCAAGGCGTCCAGCCGGCCGTGGGGAACGGCGACGATGACCGCATCGGCACTCACGCGATCATCGCTGCCCTCGACCGTCCAGCCGCGCTCACCATCGGGCCGGACCTGGGTCGCCCGCCACCCGAGCCTGACCTCGGCCCCCGCAGCCGCGAGCGCTCGCTGGGCCGGGACATCATGGACGTCGGAAAGCGGCGCTCGGGCCCATCCGATGTCACCCGCCGCGGCATCGCTGAGCAGACCGGTCTGAAACACGTACGCCGCCAGCGCGAGCGACGCCTCGGCCGCCGGCAGGTTGAGCGTAGGTCTCGCGATCAGGTCCCAAAAACACTCGATGGCTCGCACGCTCTGATGGCGCTCGGCCAGCCAGTCGCCGAATGTGCGGGCGTCGATGTCGCGATCATCTGGGTCCAGGCGCGACAGCGCCGCCGCGGCTGGCGCCACGCGCGCACGCTCGAAGGGACCGAGATGGTGGTAGCCGGCCAGCGCACCGGCGAGATGCAGGGGGGCGGGAAGACCGGAGCGGCGCAGCCAGGCGACGCGACCGCCGGGGGCGACGACCGGGAGCGCCAGCTTGGGCTGCAGCGTGGTGAGCGAGCGCGACCCGAGCCGGTCGAGCAGGCCCAGGTACTCCACACAACAGCGCAGGAAGACGTGCTGGCCGTTGTCTATCCGCAGCCCGTCACGGTCAAAGGAGTAGGCGGCGCCGCCCAACCGCGGGCGAACCTCGAGCAGCGTCACGTCGCAGCCCGCATCGGCGCAGTCCAGGGCCGCGGTGATTCCCGCCAGCCCGCCCCCGACGATGACCACGCGGCCGGTCACGCCACGCGATCCTCGGACCGTGCGAGCCCGTTCTCCGTGTGCGCGACGCCGTCGTGCGGGTGAGTGAGGCGAGGCTCGCCCCGGCCGCCCACCGGCAACGGTCGCGCGCCATTGGAAGCTCCGCGAACCGCGAAGGTCCGCCGCCCGCCCGCGGCGCCATTGGCCAGGGCCACCGCCGCCACCCAGGCTTTCTCCCACACGGGCAACGAGATTCGCCGCCGGACGACCTCCTCGGGGGCGCGCTCGATGCATTCGAGTATGCGTCGATAGATCCCGGTCATCGCCCCGACGCAGGCGGCGCTACGAGCGTCGAGGAGCGGCAGGAGCGCCAGGCCCCGCGAGAACCACTCCCGGTTGCGTTCCGCCTCGAATCGGATCAGCTCGCCCATCGACTCAGCCGGGCTCGCCAGCGGGTCGGGGGGACAGCCGAAACGGGCAAAGTCCTCGCGCGGCAGGTAGAGCCGTCCGCGCTCGAAGTCCTCGCGCACGTCGCGCAAGATGTTGGTCAGTTGCATCGCTACCCCCAGATCGTCCGCCAGGGCGGACGCCTCGGCCCACTCGGACGTGCCGAAGATCGCCAGCGAGAGCCGGCCGATCGAACCAGCCACCTGCCGGCAGTAGACGACGAGCTCGGCGAACGATCCGTAGCTGATCCCGCGGGCGTCGGCCTCGACGCCATCGATCAGGCTCTCGAGCGCGTCGAGCGGGAGCGAGAAGCGCTCGTGCACGTCGCGGAGGGCAGCGATGACCGGATCATCGACGACGCCGTTCCAGTCGAGGCGCTCACGCTCCGCCTCCAAGCGTCGGATCTTCTCGTCGCGCGGCAGCTCGCCGTCGCCGATGTCGTCCACCCGGCGGGCGAAGGCGTAGATCGCGCACATCGCCCGCTGCTTGGGCGCTGGGAGCAGCCGTATCCCGTAGTAGAAGTTGGCCGCCTCCAGCCGCGTGACCGCTTCGCAAAGCCGGTAGGCGGTGTCCACGGTGATCATCGTACGGACCACGCGACCGAGAGCAGCGCGGCGGCGCGAGCCGGCCCTGACGCCCGCGGTGCTCCCTGGCTGACGTCGTATCCGGCGCGCGTGATGGCGCCGAGCGCGGAGCGGCCCCCGGCCACGAAGGCCGCCACGGCGAGCCGCGGGCGCCCACGCAGGGTTCCGATCAGAGGCGCCCCGGCGTCGAGCAGCGCCCGCGCCCGCGCCACCTCGAATTCGACCAGGCCCCGTACCCGCTCGGGCGCTGGAGACCTGACGAGGTCCCCGGCCGTGCAGCCGAAGCGCCGGAGATCCTCGGCGGGGACGTAGACGCGCCCGCGATCGACGTCTTCGAGTATGTCTTGCCAATGCTCGGCTAGCTGCAGCGCCGTACAGATGCGGTCAGACAGCGCCAGCCGTTCGGGTGTGGCAGCGCCAAAGACGTGCAGGACCAGGTGACCCACCGGATTGGCGGACTTCTCGCAGTAACCCTCGAGCTCGGAGAACGTGTCGTAGGAGTGGATGCGCTGATCCTGGCGGTTGGCTGCGATCAGCGCCTCCAGGGGCGAGCGCGGGATGCCGCACGCTCTAACGGTCACCAGCAGCCGCTGCATGAGTGGGTGCGCGGGCGGGCCGAGGTCCTCGGCGAAGATCCGGTCGAGCTCGCCCTCCATGGCGTCGAGCAGGAGGTCGGGGTCGCCGGCAGGCGCATCGCCGATCTGGTCCACGAGGCGAGCGAAGCCGTAGAGCGCCAGGAGGTGCTGGCGGTGGCGGCGTGGGAGGAGGTGGCTGGCGACGGGGAAGTTCTCGCCCCGGGCCCGATCCATGACGGCGCCGGCGTCCGGCAAGACGGCCAGGCTCGGCCGGAGGGCGGCCGGATTTACCCCGCCGTTCGCGACGGCGCTCACCGCGCCTGCCACAGGCATCGACCCAGCGCCATCGGCGCACAGACTAGCCGCTGGGGATACCCGGCTGCCACTCGGTGACAGCGAGAATGTGCGCCACCCCCATCTGCCGGATAGCCCGCGTTCGGAAGGTGCCGTTTACGGGCGCTCGGCGGGGGCCGGTGGGTCGTCGTCAATGGACTGGGACCGCCAACTCATCCGGCTCGCCGGTGAGCTCGAGGCTGAGGCGCCAGAGGCGCCGGCGGGCGTCGGCGTCGTAGGCCTGGTCGTGGGCCCGCGCTTCGGTTGCGCGGTCGAAGAAGCGCCCGGTGGTGGACTCGAGCTCGCGCGAGGTAGCGAGGCGCAGGGTGGCCTCGATGCCCTCCTCGAGGGAATCGATCGAGTGGCCGGCCTGCTCGAGGACGATCTTGGTGGGCATGAGCGTGGCAGGGTGGAGGCTGTTGACGGTGATGCGGTCCGGTGCGAGGCGGTCGGCGAGGTAAAAGCCGGACGTAATCTGGGCGAGCTTGCTCTGGCTGTACGCACGCGTCCCGCTGTAGTTACGGCTGAGCATCACGTCGTCGAAGTCGATCGGGCGTTGGCCGAGCGAAGCGACGTTGATGATCCGGGCTGGAGCTGAGCGCCGCAGCAGAGGCACCAGGCGCAAGGTGAGCAGGAATCCGGCGAGGTAATTGACGGCAAAGCGCAGCTCGTAGCCGTCGGCGCTCTCCTGGCGGGTCGTCTTCTCCGGCCTGCCACTGCCGATACCAGCGTTGTTGATGAGGACGTGAAGCTGGACGGTGGAGCGCTGGACGTCGGCGGCCAGGGCCCGGACCTGGTCGAGCGCGGCGAAGTCGGCGAGATGGGTGTGGATGCGGGCGTTGCCCGTACTGCGCTCGATGGCTTGGGCCGTCGTGCCGAGCCGCTCGGCGTCGCGCCCGTGGAGGTGGACGGTGGCGCCGCCGGCGGCCAGCCGGCTGGCGACGCCGCGACCGAGCCCGTCGGTGGCACCCGTGACCAGGACGGTGGTCTCTTGGATGGGTCGCATGGCGCCAGGCTCGGGAGTGGGACTCGGCCGCCGGGCGGTCAGGGCCGGGGGCCGGTCACCCGGGCCTGACGTTCAAGCTGATCCCGGGAGCCTGACGCCTCCGTCGGCCGTGATCGTCCAGCGCGGATTGTGCGCGATCTCCCACGGGTGTCCCGCGGGGTCGATGAACAGCGAGCTATAGCCGCCCCAGAAGGTCTCGCCTGGCTCCCGTCCGATCGTGGCGCCCGCTGCGCGGGCCTCCTCGGTCACGGTGTCGACCTCCTCGCGCGAGGCCAGGTTGAGCGCCAGGGTCACGCCGCCCCAGCCGGGGGCGTCCTCCACGGCGCTGTCCTGGGCGAGCCGGGCCCGATCCCACAGCGCGACCACCATGTCGCCCGCCTGGAAGAACACGACGTCATCATCGGGAGCCGCCCCGGTCCGCCACCCGAGCGCCTCGTAGAAACGGCGGGCTTGCGCGAGGTCGCGCACTCCGAGAGTGATCAGGCTGACTCGCTGTCGCATGCCCGGATTCTGCCGCGTCCGCAGTCCGGGCGCGGTCACGGTCATTCATGCTCCGGCGTGCCCCGGAACCCGATGCCGCGCGACCACGCGGTCGTAGTTCAGCCGCATCAGTTCGATCACGTCGCGAATGTCGGCCCCGCCCTCGATCCGCCGAGCGGCCGGCCCCTGCGCATCGGGAAAGATCGGATGGGGTCCGATTCGGCCCTGCTCCATCAGGGCAGCCCAGACCGGCTTGGGGAAGGAGAAGTGGGCGGAACGGTCGCCGTGGAGGTGACCGATCTCACGGCCGCCCAGCTTGAAGGCGAACTCTCCCCGGCGGCCCGGGCCGGCCTCAACGCCCGGCCAGGAAGTGACCTCTGCGGTGATTTGCTGGCTCGCTGTGGGGGCCGTCGGGTTTGTGGTCGATGGCTCGTTCATCGTTGACCTGGTCCTATCGGGTGGCGATGCGGAGATGGAACCGCACACTACAAGTTCAAGTGAGCTTGAAGTCAAGAGCGGAACCTGGTTTCTTTCCCTCGATGGCCGACCGGCTGACTATCGGCGAGGTCTCGCGGCGCAGCGGCGTGGCGGCGTCGGCCTTGCGGTTCTACGAGGACCGCAGCCTGATCACCTCGGAGCGGGCCGGCTCGGGCCACCGGCGCTATCCGAGGCCGGTGCTTCGCCGAATCGCGTTCATCGTCTTCGCTCAGCGGATCGGGCTGACGCTCGAGGAGATCGGCGCCGAGCTGGCCAAGCTGGGTCCCCACCACGCGCCCACCCGCCGCGACTGGTCGCGGCTGTCGGGCACGTGGACGTCGCGGATCGATCGGCGGATCGCCGAGCTGGAGCGGCTCAAGGTCGGGCTCACCGAGTGCATTGGCTGCGGGTGCTTGTCACTCGAGCGCTGCAAGCTCGCCAACCCGGGCGATCGCGCGGCCAGGCTGGGCCCCGGCCCTCGCTACTGGATCGGCGATCGACCCCAGGGCTGACCGGTGCCCCAGATCGACCGATCGAGCGTTACGTCCCCTGGAGCACGGACAGCACGTTTCCAGCCGGGTCTTTGAACCAAGCGATGTACGGACCCCCGCCGCGAAAGATGCCCCTTTCATCCTGCTCGACGCCGTCGTAGCGCTCAAACCGAACTCCGCGGGAGGCCAACTCGTCGACGGCCTGCTCGACGTCCTCGACCGGGAAGTTCAGGATGGTGTAGTCAGCGGGCGTATGGCCAGGCTTCGGGTAGACCAGGGTGCCCCGGTCCCCCGCCAGGTGCAGCGTCATCAGGCCGTGTTCCTGCGATGTCTCCAGCCCCAGCGTCTCGCCGTAGAACTTCCGGGCCTTCTCCAGGTCGTTCACAGCGAAGCCGCTGAATGCCCTGGTGCTCGCGAACATGCCTTGGCTCCTCTCCGAAGGGGTGGTGGAGCTAGAGACCCCCGAAGGTCCCGGAACTCATCGGTCGCACCGCCTCGCCATCACGCCCGCGCCGCCTGACCGACGAGGCTGGGAAGCCACGCTGCGACCGCGGCGGCCACCGCGTCTGGGTCCGTCCTGAGGCTGTGGTCGCCCGGCACCCGCACCACCGTGCGATTGGCACCGGCGGGCGGAACCCCGAACTGGTCTCGCTCCCCTTGCACTACGAGCATCGGCACGGTGACTTCGTCGAGCTCGGCCTGACGGCTGGGCGCCGGGGCGGCGCCAGATCGGCGCGGGGGCTGAAAGGGGAAGGCAAGACACAGCACCCCGACCGCACCGGTGGCCGCCGCGGTCCGGCACGCCACCCGGGCGCCCAAGGACCGACCGCCGACGACGAGCGGCAACCCGCGCAGCTCGCCTGCGACCAGCTGCTCGACCACCGCCATCCAGGCCGCGTCGAGCTGGCGCGCCGGAGCGGGAGAGCGTCGCCCGGCGACGCGGTAGGGCTGCTCGACCAGGGCAACACTGAACCCTTCCGAGCGGGCGACGCTCGTCGCCGCCACCAGATCTCGCGCAGCCACTCCTCCACCGGCTCCGTGACCGAGGACGAGCGCCGCTCCGGGCTCATCGGCAGGATGCAGGTGGGCCCTCGCCCGACCGTGCGGGGTGTCCACTTCGAGCGCCGCCATCCGGGTGATACTGGCAGGCTCGATCGCCCGATGCTGGACAAGTCGTGCGCGACCGATGATTCCCACCTGGCCCGGCCGTCGTAGGACCAGAACCCATGAACGCAAGGATCAAAAAATGAGAAAAGTCGTCGTATCCGAATTCGTCTCACTCGATGGCGTCATGGAAGACCCGGGCGGAGCAGAGGGATTCGATCGCGGAGGTTGGGCGTTTCAATTCGATCGCGGACCCGAGGGAGACAAGTTCAAGCTCAATGAGGTGCTCGAGAGCGATGCTCTCCTGCTCGGGCGGGTGACCTATGAAGCGTTTGCCCAGGCCTGGCCTTCGAGAACCGACGAAGTCGGTTTCGCCGACAAGATGAACAGCATGCCCAAGTACGTTGTCTCGAGCACGCTGAACGAGGCCGAGTGGAACAACTCGACGCTCATCGGCGGAAATGTCGCCGAAGGGGTCTCCGAGCTCAAGCAGCGACCGGGCGGGAACATTCTGGTGAACGGAAGCCGTCAGCTCGTGCAGACGCTCATCGCAGACGGTCTGATCGACGAATACCGGCTGATGGTCTTCCCGGTGGTTCTGGGGAGCGGAAAGCGACTGTTTGAAGACGGGAGCGAGACGATCGCGCTCCGACTCGTGGAGACCAAGCCGGTCGGCGAGTGTGTGATCCTCACCTATCAGCCGGCAGCAAAGTAACGGGCGGCTTCCCGGGCGTTGACGGG
>DASZHF010000073.1:0-2887 GCA_035938095.1 Solirubrobacteraceae bacterium | reverse complement strand
GACGATGAACAGTGGCTCGACCGCGCCTCGGCGCAGGTGCTGGGGTTCGTGGCCCGTCGCGTTGGAGCGGAGTCGGTCGGGTTGGTCTTTGGGGCCCGCGTGCCGAGCGCCGAGCTGGCCGGGTTGCCCGAACTGGTTGTGGAGGGCCTGCGGGAGGACGACGCGCGAGCGTTGCTGCGCTCGGTCGTTGCTGGGCCCCTCGACGCGCGTGTCTTTGACGCGATCGTCGTCGAAACGGGAGGAAACCCCTTGGCGCTTCTGGAGCTGCCCCGCGGGTTATCGGCGGCTGACCTGGCGGGCGGATTCGGGTTGCCAGGCGCGGTGGCGCTTCCGGGCGGGGTCGAGGAGAGCTTCCGGCGCCGGGCCGACGCGTTGCCCGCCGACACCCGGCGGCTCCTCCAGCTGGCGGCGGCGGACCCGCTGGGCGACCCGGTGCTGCTGTGGCGGGCCGCGGCTCGTCTCGGGATCGGCGCCTCCGCTTGGGGCCCGGCCGAAGGCGAGGGCCTGGTCAAGTTTGGCATGCGGGTGCGGTTCCGCCACCCTCTGGTGCGTTCGGCCGCGTACTGGTCGGCGTCGGCGGAGGAGCGCCGAGAGGTGCACGCCGCCCTGGCCGAGGCGACCGATTCGGAGGTCGACCCCGACCGGCGCGCCTGGCACCGCGCACACGCCGCCGCCGGGCCCGATGAGGAGGTGGCTGTCGAGCTCGAGCACGGCGCGGGTCGGGCGCAGGCCCGTGGTGGTCTGGCGGCCGGGGCTGCGTTCCTCCAGTACGCCGCCCTGCTCACACCGGACCCAGCGCAGCGGGCCGGGCGAGCGCTGGCCGCCGCGCAGGCCAAGATCCAGGCGGGCGCATTCGACGAGACAGGCGAGCTGCTCGCCATGGCGGACGCGGGGCCGCTCACGGAGGTCGAACACGCCCGCGTCGACCTCACGCGGACCCAGCTCGCGTTGGCGACCCGCCCGATCGGCGAAGCTGCCGCCGGCTTCCTCGAGGCCGCTAAGCGCCTCGAGCCGGTCGACGCCGCCCTCGCCCGCGCGACGCACCTGACCGCGATGGCCCTGACGTTTCTCGCCGATCGCTCGGCCCCGAGCGGTGGCGACGTCGTGGCCGTGGCACGCGCTGCCCGTGCGTTTCCGTCGCCGCGGCCGGCCGGCGTGGCCGATCTGCTGCTTGATGGCCTGGCGGTGGCGTTCGACCAAGGATACGCGGCGGGCGTGCCAATCCTGTGTAAGGCACTCACTGCGGACACGGAGAACATGCCACGCGAGCAGGAACTGCACTGGGTATCGCTGGCGCTACCGGCATCCTTCCATGTCTGGGACGACGATCGCTGGATGGTGCTCACCGACCGGTACCTCCAACTCAGCCGAGAACTGGGTGCAATGAACCGCCTTCCGACCGCCCTCAACTGCCGCGCACAGTGGCTCGTCTTCGCGGGCGAACTGGCTGCCGCGGCTTCACTCGTCGACGAGGCACAAGTGGTCACGGAGGCGATGTGGAGCCGAACCGCGCCATACGGCGCCATCACCCTCGCTGCTCTGCGCGGGGACAAAGTCGAGGCGTCAGCGCTGGTCAGCAGCACCTTGCGGGACGCGATGGAGCGAGGCGAAGGGCTTGCCGGATCGGCGGCCGAGTGGGCGATGGCCGTGCTCAACAACGGCCTCGGCCGCCACCAGGATGCGCTCGCGGCGGCCGGGCGAGCGAGCGAGAACCCCCACGGGATGGGCTACTCGAATTGGGCTCTGGCCGAACTGATCGAAGCGGCCGTGCGGACGGGGTTGCGCGACGCGGCGACCGGTGCCCATGGCCGGCTGGCCGAGATGGCGGCCGCCAGTGACACCGACTGGGCGCTCGGGCTGGAGGCGCGCTCCCGCGCGCTGCTGAGCGATGGCCAACAGGCTGAAACTCTGTACCGCGAGTCCATGGCGCGCCTGAGCCAAACGCACGTACGCACAGAGTTCGCTCGGTCCCAACTGCTGTACGGTGAGTGGCTGCGTCGCGAGCGCCGTCGTGGCGAGGCGCGGGAGCAACTGCGCAGCGCTCATGCGATGCTCGAAGCAATGGGCATGGTTGCTTTCGCTGAACGGGCCGTGCGTGAGCTGCGGGCCACCGGCGAGACCGCCGCCAGGCGGAGCGTCGAGACGACTACAGACCTGACGGCGCAGGAGGCCCACGTTGCAAAGCTGGCCCGCGACGGGCTATCGAACCCCGAGATCGGCGCCCGCTTGTTCATCAGCGCCCGCACGGTGCAGTACCACCTGAGCAAGGTCTTCACGAAGCTCGATATCACGTCGCGCGGCCAGCTCGACCGCGTCCTGGTCTAGCGGCGTGGCCACCCTCCGCGACCATCCGGTTGCAGCAAAGGTGATCTGACTCTGACGTACGCCCGACCGGGATCACGAACGTCCCAGTCACAGTCCTTCGACACCGGAGCAACGGGGCGCTCCCGACCCGCCAACGACCGCGTGCTGCAGCCTTGCCGCCTCGGGCGGCCGACCGGATTCGCTGCCGGCGGCGCAACCGCGGTCGTTGCTCACACCCGCCGGTGACGACGCGCCCGGAGGACTGCGGTTAGATCGGGCGGAGCAGCTCCTTCTCGACCACGATCGGGACCATCAGGTCGCGATAGCCGTGGTCGTCGAAGAGAATGGTCACTTCATCTCGGTCATAGCGTTGGACTGTGCCTTCGCCCCATCGCTCGCTCGTCACGCGTGCACCGATCGCGAAGGGCCTGTCCCAGCGTGCGGCCACGGTGCCGTGACGGTCGTTGTCGCAGGCACCGCACGGGCCGGGGTAGTCCTGCCCGAAGTAGGTGAGGAGGAAGGAGCGCCGGCACCCGGTGTGCTCGGCGTAGCGGCGCATCATCTCGAGCCTAGAGGCTTGGAT
>DASZHF010000072.1:0-2252 GCA_035938095.1 Solirubrobacteraceae bacterium | reverse complement strand
CGCGCGGCAACGCTGGCCGCGTTCAAGACCCTGGCCCGGCAGGTGGCAGGTGACGGAGTGACGCTCAACAGCGTGCTCCCGGGCACGATCGCCACCCAGCGCCTGATCGACCTCGCCGGCTCCCCCGAGGCGGCCGAGGAGGGGGCGCGCGCCACGGTGCCCGCGGGCCGGCTGGGAACCGTGGAGGAGTTCGCCGCGACCACCACGTTCCTCTGCTCGGCGCGGGCCAGCTACGTCACCGGCGTCGCGCTGCTGGTCGACGGGGGCCTCACCCGGGGGATTTGACCCGCTCCCGGTTGGTGGCGGCCAGTGCGCCCCCCGCGGGCACACGTCGGATAACCGTTGAGATGACGGGCGGCGGGGGTAAACTTGATCGAGAGTTAATCCGGGGTCCAAAAGACCCCGACAACTGAATACCGAAGAGTTGCCAGAGCGCCGGCGAGGAGATCCCGAGCAGGCGCGAGAGGCGGACCGGACGGAGATCCCGGAAGGTCCACGACGAAAGGGTGCAGGTTTCCCGTGGCGACCTATATCGCGGAGCAGCAGCCTGCGGAGGCTGCGCCCGATCACTTGACGCGAGAGGATCGGGTCGAGTTGTTGCGCGCAATGCTCCTCATGAGGGGGATCGAGGGGCGGGCGATGACCCTCTACCGGCAGGGCAAGGTCCCGGGGTCCTTCTATGACGGGTACGGCCAGGAGGCGGTCTCGGCCGGAGCCGCCTTCGCTATGGGCCCCCGCGACCGGCTCTGCGTCCTGCATCGGGACCTCGCCGCGCACGTGGTCCGCGGGGTCTCGACCGCTCGCATCTTTGCTCAGTACATGGGCCGCGCCGGAGGCGTGACCGCGGGACGCGACGGCAACGTCCATTTCGGGGACCACCGAGTCGGGTGTGTGGGAATGGTCTCGATGCTTCCCGACATGATGCTCGTCGCCACCGGGATGGCGATGGCCTTCCGGATGCGGGGCGAGCGCCGCTGCGCCCTTACGTGGTGCGGTGACGGTTCCACCTCGCGCGGGGATTGGCACGAGGCGATGAACTGGGCTGGCGTTCAGCGCCTGCCGGTCGTTTTCGTTCTCGAGAACAACCAGTACGCGTACTCGACGCCCCTGCACCAGCAGTTTGCCGTCGATCCGGTGCAGCGCGCGGCGGGCTACGGCTTTCCGGGCCTACGCGTAGACGGTAACGACGTCGAGGCCGTCTTCGAGGCCACGCGGCAGGCCCGCGAGCGCGCGCTCGAAGGCGCGGGTCCAACCCTCATCGAAGCGATGACCATGCGCATGCACGGACACGCCGCGCACGACGACATGCGTTATGTACCGGCTGATCTCGTGCAGGAATGGCGCACACGCGATCCGATCGAGCGCCAGGAGAAGCGGCTCGGCGACCTCGGGGTGGACCTGGCGGCGGTCCGGGCCGAGGTGGGGGCGGAGATCGAGGCAGGCGTGGCTGAGGCGCTGGCCATGCCCATGCCCGACCCGGCCACGGCGACCGACGGCGTGTTCTGCGAAGGCGAGGCCCGGGAGCTGGGCGACGGGCGCGCGCCGTGGAGCGGCTTTGCCGGCGCTGCGCCCGAACCGGCGCCGGCGACCAACGGCAACGCCCGCGCGCCAGCCGCTAACGGCGGAGCACCCGCACCCGCGACCAACGGCGAGGTGCGGCGATGGGCGAGCTGACCTACCTCCAGGCGATCTCCGACGGCCTCCGCGAGGAGATGCGCGTCGATTCGCGAGTGTTCTGCATGGGCGAAGACGTCGGGGTCTTCGGCGGAGCCTTCAAGGTCACGGACGGATTCATCGATGAGTTCGGACCCGATCGCGTGATGGACACCCCGCTCGCGGAGTCGGGCATCGTGGGGACGGCGATCGGTGCCGCCGTCGTCGGCCTGCGGCCGGTGTGCGAGATGCAGTTCGCGGACTTCATCGCCTGCGGGTTCGACCAGCTGGTCAACGTCGCCGCAAAGATGCACTACCGGCAGGGCCTCGCCGTTCCCATCACGGTCCGCCTCCCCTCCGGGGGCGGATTCTCAGGTGGACCGTTTCACTCCCAGAACCCCGAGGCGTGGTTCATGCACGCACCCGGAATCAAGGTCGTTGCGCCTTCGACGCCCGAGGATGCGAAGGGCATGCTCATCACTGCGATCCGGGACCCGAATCCCGTCTGTTTCCTCGAGCACAAGCACCTGTACCGCCGCATCCGGGGCGAGGTGGCCCCGGGGACCTACGAGACACCGCTGACCGCTCGGGTGGCGCGC
>DASZHF010000071.1:0-3588 GCA_035938095.1 Solirubrobacteraceae bacterium | reverse complement strand
GAGGGTCACCACCTGGTAGCCCTCCATTGCGGCCTGGAGCGCGCAGATGGGGTCGATCTCGGTGATCAGTACGCGAGCCCCCTGACCGCGCAGCGAGGCGGCGCAGCCCTTGCCGACATCGCCGTAGCCGCACACGACCGCCGTCTTGCCCCCGATCATCACGTCGGTGGCGCGGTTGATGCCGTCCACCAGCGAGTGACGGCAGCCGTAGAGGTTGTCGAATTTCGACTTGGTGACGGAGTTGTTGACGTCGATGGCGGGGAACAGCAGCGAACCCGCCACCTGCATCTGGTAGAGCCGATGGACGCCGGTGGTCGTCTCCTCGGTCACGCCCTTGATTCCGGCGGCGAGTTCGTGCCAGCGGCGGGAGTCCTCCTGCAACGACCGTTCGAGCAGCCTCAGGATGACCTGCATCTCGTCCGAATCCGAGCCGGCTGGATCCGGTACCGCGCCGGCCCGCTCGTACTCGACGCCCTTGTGGACGAGCAGCGTCGCGTCGCCGCCGTCGTCGAGGATCATGTTCGGCCCCTCGCCCCCGGGCCAGCTCACCGCCCGGTCGGTGCACCACCAGTACTCCTTGAGCGTCTCGCCCTTCCAGGCGAACACGGGCACCCCCCGGGGATCCTCGGGCGTGCCGGAGGGCCCGACCACCACCGCCGCCGCGGCGTGGTCCTGGGTCGAGAAGATGTTGCAGCTCGCCCAGCGGACCCGTGCGCCCAGCGCCACCAGGGTCTCGATCAGCACGGCGGTCTGGACGGTCATGTGAAGGGAGCCGGTGATACGCGCTCCGCGCAACGGCTGCCGGTCTGAGAACTCGCGACGAGTCGCCATGAGGCCCGGCATCTCGTGCTCGGCAAGCTCGATCTCCTTGCGGCCGAATCCGGCCAGAGAGAGGTCAGCGACCTTGAAGTCGGTCTCGGTCTGCACGGCGGTGGTGGTCATGCGCTCTCCAGCTGGTTGGGGGTGGAAGGTCGGGTCGGGGAGGGGATGGACGTTCCGTTTCAGGCGCCGACGGGGGCCAGACCGAGCAAGCGCTGGTGCTTCTCCTGCTCCCAGGCCAGCCATTCGGCGGCCGGCACGTGCTCGGGACGCTCGGCTGGAGCCTCAAGCCAACCCTCGATGGCGGCCCGCAGGCCCGGCTCGCGGCGCAGGCGAACCGCGAAGCCGACGTCACCTAGCCCCAGGTCGTAGGTCGCGAGCAGCTCGCGCAGCGTGCGCAGCCGCTGAAGCTCGGCCGGGCCGTACAGGCGATAGCCGGAGCCCGACCGCGACGGGCGCACCAGGCCGATGCGCTCGATGTAGCGAAGCATGCGCGGCGACCAGCCCGTGACCTCGGCGGCCTCGTGGATGGTGAGGGCGTCCACAGGCCCAACCTTATCAAGCTTGTGTCAAGGTTTGGCCGCTTCGGTCGCTGTCGCCCGGCTCACTCCAGACCGGCGAGCTCGCGCCGCAGGTCCTCGATGACCTGCACCGGGCCCGGATCGACGCCCGCCAGCACGGCGAGGTAGATCGATACAAGATCACCCAGCAGGACGAGCGAGATCACTCGTTCCATCGTGGTCTCCCCCCGCGACTGGACCCGAAAGGTGGCCGCCGCCAGGGGCGCGATCAGCTGCTCGGTGAGCTCGATGCGCTGCTTGATCCGGGGATGGACGTCGCAGTCGTCCAGGAAGACGGCCGAGAAGCGCCCGAGGCGCGGCGCCGAGCCCCAGCCGACGATCTCGTTGTGGTCGAGCTCGGGCAGCTCGTGGCAGAAGGCCGGCAGCTTGGCGTTCTCGTTGAGCTGTGTCTTCCAGCGGTACGCGAGCGGAGCGGTCAGCCCGGCCCCGGCGATCACTGGAACGCTGTCGGCCAGCCCGCGCGCCAGGGTCTTGGCCAGACCGTCCTCGGGTCCCTCGGGACCCCACTCGGCCACCAGCTGCTCGGTGTGCGATGCGGCGACGTCGATCTCCGTGGCCATCCGCGGCCCCACTCCACACAGGGCGGCCACCTCGAGCGCGGCCACCGTCAGGTAGCCGACCGCCGCTCGGGGCTGAAACCCCCCGGGGAGAGGGATCACCGGTACGCCGTCGGCGCGAGCCAGCTCGGCCAGGCGTCCGCCGGTGGTGACCACGATGCGCCGCGCGCCGAGCGCGCCCGCCGCCTCGAAACAGGCCAGCGTCTCCTCCGTGTCGCCCGAGTAACTAGCGCACAGCACGGTCGTGTCCGGGGTCGTCCAGGGAGGGAGGCCGTAGGCCCGGGCCGCGAAGATCGGTCGCGAGGCATGGTCGCCGAGGGCGGCCAGCGCGAGCGCGCCGCCCACCGCGGACCCGCCCATACCGGCCACCACCAGCCCCCCCGGGCTGTCTTGGGGGGTCAGGCCGGCCGAGTCGACCCGCCAGAGCGCGTCGCGCAGGTGCTCGGGCAGGGAGAGCGCGTCGTCGAGCTGGCCAGATGAATCGACCCGGGCGATGCCCTCCCGAGACAGGGCCCCAGCCGCCTCGGCAGGCGGCTCGGTGACGGCCGTCGTCTCGGTCCCCTCTGGCTCCATCTCAGCGCTCAATCATCCTCTACTGGCCGGGCGGCCGTCGGCCGGGTGGGTCGAGGGTTGCAATCGCCGCCCGATCAGACATGGCCCACCCAATCAGACCGGCCGGCCGCGGTCGGGCGGGACCGGGCCGGACCCGGGCGGGACCCGCGAATCAGAACTTGATCGCGCCGTCCGGCAACTCGACGTTGGGGAAGATCCGCGCGCCCCGCGTGATGATGTTGTCGGCGCCGATCGTGACGCCCTCTCCGAGGACCGCTCCGCCGGTGATGTGAGTGCGGGCGCCGATGTGGACTCCGGCGGCGACAATGCAGTCGGTCAGGCGGCAGTCGGGGCCGATGTCCGCCCCGTTCATGACGACGGACCGCTCGATGTTCGCTCCGTCCCGTACGGTGACGTGCTGGCCGAGGACGACCAGGCTGCCCACGCTGGCTTCGCGGGCGATCTTGCAGCCGGCCTCGATCACCGCCGGAGGAATTGCGCGGCCCGTGACCTCGGCGCTCTCGGCCACGGCGAGGTAGCTGTCGCCCAGCCGCTCGCGGATGACGGTGTCCACGTGGCCCTCGATGATGTCGAAGGTGCCCTTCAGGTAGCGCTCGGGCGTACCGATGTCCAGCCAGTAGCTGTGAGACGGGAAGCCGTAGAGGCCCTGTCCGACCAGCGAGGGCCACACCTCGCGCTCGATCGAGACGTTGCGGTCAGCGGCGATCAGCTCGAGCACGCCCCGCTCGAGCACATAGGCCCCAGCGCTGATGAGGTTCGTGTCGATCTCATCCGAGCTCGGCTTCTCGACGAACTCCTTGACCGCGCGGTCCTCGTTGAGGCGCACGAGCCCGTATGCGGTCGGATCGTCGACCGGGACCAGGGCGAGCGTGCCCTGCGCGCCGCTGCGCTCGTGCTGGTCGATCTGCGCGCTCAGATCGAGGTCGGTGAGGACGTCGCCGTTGAGCATCACGAAGCGCTCGTCGAGCATGGGCTCGGCGAACTTCAGCGCGCCGGCCGTTCCCCGGGGCTCGGGTTCCTCGACGAAGCGCAGTCGCATCCCCAGCTCCGACCCGTCT
>DASZHF010000070.1:0-3695 GCA_035938095.1 Solirubrobacteraceae bacterium | reverse complement strand
GGGGTCTGATCTGGCTGGACGCCGGGGAATGGCCGCGGCGCGGGCGCACGCCCTGGGGCCAGATCACCGGGCATTGCCCGCAGACCAGGCCCCGCCTGCTCCAGGGCCCCCGATGGGCCATCGACGTCGGCTCGCGCGACGGTCGCCTGGCGGCGCTCGTACGCCGGCACCGGCGCGGAAGCTGGGACCCGCTGGTGGTGCGGTCCTCGGCCAGGCTCGCCGGGGCGCCCTCGGGCCGCAAGCGGCTGGCCGGAGCCGCCGCCTGAGCCTCGGTCGTCGGCTACCTGACCCGGGATCAGCCGATCCAGGCCCAGCGCTTGGCCGCCACGGCCCGGTCCCAGACCGGCGGGAATCGCTCCCGGGAGTCGGCGGCGTGGGCGATCTGCAGCCCGCCGAGCACGCCCGCCGCCAGCGCCGCCTCCGGCGTGGCTCCGAGCCCGAGCTCGCGCAACCGGCGCAGGGCGTTGCACGCGTCTTGGTGTTCGCCCAGCACGTCCTGGACCCGGGCGAGCGCCTTCGCGCTGCGCCTGGCTCGCTTGCCGGCGAGTGAGGTGGCGAGCTCGCTCGCGTAGCGGACCCGCTTGACGTCGATGCGGACTCGGTGAAGCGCCGCGTCGTCCGGAGTGCCCTCGAGCCGGCTGGCGTCGCGCACCAGCTGGCGGACCGGCTTGCGCACCAGCTTGGGGATCATCTTGGACGCCGGGCGGGTCGCCTTCTTGGAGGCGAAGGGGGGAGCGGTCACGAGGCGCACCGTGTCCTCCAGCAGCTCGGCGCAGCGCGGGGTTCGCAGCGCGCTGCTCAGGTGCTCGTGGGCGGCCCGCCGCCGTTCCCGGAATCCGGCCAGGACCTCCTCGGCGCCGCGCCGATCGGCGGCATCCATCTCCTCCGCGTCCACCCGCAGGCGCTTGAGCAACACGTCGAGGTCGCGCACCTCGCCCAGCTCGTCGGCCAGCCAGCGCAGCTCGCGCCGCAGCGGGTCCACGGCCTCGCGGTCGAGCAGCGGCGCGAACGTCCGCAGGTCCGAGCGCAGCAGCCGGATCCCCACGCGGGCCTGGTGCACGCCCCTGCGGTCCTCGTCGAGGACGACCCCCGCCAGGTGATCGACGAGCCGCGCCGCGGCCTCGACCAGGCCGGCCCGCAGCAACTCCGCCGCGGTCGGACGCGACCCCAGCGGCGGGACGGCCAGGTCCCACGGCGCGAGGGCCCGTGGTCCCAGCGCCCGCACCAGCTTGGGCACCTGGTCCACCGGCTGGGCCCCGGCCACCCGCAGCTGCTCGGCGAGCTGCGCGAGCAGCTTGGAGGGAGCACCGTCGACCAGCTCGACCTCGAGCTCTCGGAACCGGGCCGCGACGCGCGACCCCCGCACGATCGACACCTCGTCGTCGTCGACGACGACCAGGGGCTCGAGGTCCGGGCCGCGCAGCGTCGTGCGCCGGCGCAGCGTCCGCAGCCGCGCGACCGGGGCGAGCGGCGCGCCGAACGCCCAGCCCCGCATGAGGTCGGCCAGCAGCTGGGGCATGGTCGCGGCGCCGCCGGGGACCGAGATCTCCCGGCGCGCGAGCCCGAGCTCGGGCGCCTGCGCCGGGAGCTTCGCCGTCCACACCTTCCCCGGCTCCTCCCCCCGGCGAAATCGCACGGTCACCCCGCGCCGGAGCAGTCGCAGGTCCGGCGTGTCGAAGTACACGGCGGCGAGCCGCTGCTCGGCCGGAGCGCTCGCGGTCGCGCCGTTGAGAGTTCCGTTCAGCTCAGGGAGCGTGAAGCCTGGCCAGACGCCGAGCTTGACTTCCCTCTCAAGAGCGGGCTGCGCTGTCATCCCCAATCGCGCGCAGAGGCGCGGTTGGGCCGACGGTACCACCACGCGGGCGCTGGCGCTATCTACTCGGCTTCGCGCTGGGCGACCAGCTGATCGCGTTCGGCCAGCCGGTTGCGCCGCCGGAGCTGGGCTTCGCGTCCGCGGCGCTCGCCTTCCGGAGTGGTCGTCTGAAGCGGCGGCACCTCGGTGGGCTTGCCCTTCTCATCGACCGCGACCATCGTCAGGTAGGCGGAGCTGGTATGCCGGCGCTCCCCCGTGAACGGGTTCTCGGCGTCGACGCGGACTCCGACCTCCATCGAGGTCCGCCAGGTGGCGTTGACGCTGGCGGTCAGGGTCAGGAGCTCCCCGACGTAGACCGGATGCAGGAACGTCATGCGGTCGACCGCGGCGGTGACCGCGCGCCGCCGGGCGTGCCTGATCGCGGCCAGTCCCGCGGCCTCGTCGCAGAGCTTCATGACCGTCCCTCCGTGGACGAATCCGCCGGTGTTGGCGTCGGTGATCCCCATCCATTTGACGAGGACCGTGTGGGACTCGGAGTCCGGGCGCGGATCCACGACCCGGCACCCTACGGCGTGCAGGTGCCCTGATCCACCGTCGCCGCGCCGGGCAGCCGGGACAGGAGCTCGGCCAGTACCCCGAGCTCCTCGGCCGTGTAGCGCTCTGTGAACAGCGCATGGACCTGCGCCATGTGAGCGGGCGCGGCCGCCTCCAGCTTGCGCCGGCCCTCGTCCGTAAGCACGGCGTAGGTCACCCGGGCGTCGGTGTCGCACTTGGCCTTGGCCACCAGGCCGCAGTGCTCGAGCCCGTCGAGCAACCGGGTCACTCCGGAGGCCGTGAGCTGGAGTCCTTCGGCCAGGTCCACCCGGCGCAGGCTGTTCTCCTCGGCGTGGGCGAGGAGCAGCAGACACTCGAAGTCGTTGATCGTCAGCTCGTGCTCGGCGTGGAGCTGGGCGCTGAGCGCTCGGCGGGTGGCGGCGTTGCCGCGCAGCAGGCGCACCCAGACCTCAAGGACTGGGGACGATTGACCGATCAATAGTTGACTACTCATGTTCCTGTGCTATAGTTCCTTGCGTAGTCAAGTATAGCCCTTTCCCAGGAGGTCAACACAAAATGAGTACAGCAGTCCAAACCACACAGAGTCTTCCCACCGGGACCTGGAACGTAGATCCGGTCCACTCGCACGTCGGTTTCGCCGTCGAGTACGTGGCGGGCACCTTCCGCGGCAGCTTCTCGCCGGTAGGCGCCAAGCTAGAGGTCGGCGAGGACGGCGGGGCGGTCCTGAGCGGATCCACGCCGGTTTCCGGCGTCAGGGTCCAGGACGAGAACCTGAGCGCGCACCTGCAGGCGCCGGACTTTCTCGACGCCGAGCGCGCCCCAGAGATCACCTTCCGGTCGCGGGAGATCAGCCGCTCGGGCGATCAGATCACGATCGACGGCGACCTGACGATCAGGGGGGTATCGCAGCCGGTCGAGCTCGGCGGCACGGTCACCGAGCCCGCGGACGACCCGTACGGTGGCGTGCGCTTCCAGCTCGCGCTGGAGACGACGATCGACCGTACGGCCTTCGGCCTCAACTGGAACAACCCACTGCCCAACGGCCAGCCGTCGCTCGCCAACGACGTCAGGCTGACCGCTGAGCTGTACCTGGTCAAGGCCTAACGCCATGAGGGTTCTCGGCATCAGCGGCAGCCTGCGCCGCGACTCGCACAACCGCAAGCTCCTGCTCGCGGCGGCCGAGCTGCTCCCGCGCGACGCCGACTTCGAGCTCTGGGAAGGGCTCAGGGAGGTTCCGCCCTACGACGAGGACCACGACACCGAGCCAGCGCCGGCGGCCGTCGCGCAATTGCGCGCGGCGATCGCCGGCGCCGATGCGCTCCTCATC
>DASZHF010000069.1:0-2003 GCA_035938095.1 Solirubrobacteraceae bacterium | reverse complement strand
GCGCCGGCGCGCTTCTGGTCGGGTTCGGAATCGATGCGCGCCGCCAGCGCGGCGTGGATCTTCTCCCAGACGCGGGGTACCGCGCCCCACACGGTCGGGCGTACCTCCGGCAGCGCCGCCGCCACCGCGCGGGTATCGGCGACGCAAGTGACCTCGAGTCCGAAGGCCATCCCCTGGTAATGGGTGCCCCAGCGGTCGGCGATGTGGGCCGAGGGGAGGTAGGAGGCCTGGCGGTCGCCGGGGTACACCGGCAGCACCGCCTGCGTGGCGCGCAGCTCCGCCAGCATGTTGGCGTGGGTCATCTCGACGCCCTTGGGCGGCCCGGTCGTACCCGAGGTGTAGATCAGGGTCAGCAGGTCGTCCGGGCGGACGGCGCGCCAGGCGGCCTCGAAGTCGAAGTCGGGCTCTCCGCGCTGCTCGAGGTCGGCGAGCGCGATCGCTCCCTCGGCGGCCCCGTCGACACAGACCACGTGCTCGACCGCGGTGCCGGGACGTGCACCCTGCACGGACGGCGCGAACTGCCGCTCGCAGAGCACAACGCGGTTGCCGGCGTTGGAGAACAGGTAGGAGATCTGCTCCGGAGTCGACGTGTTGTACACAGAGAACGGCACCGCCCCCAGATGCAGCGCAGCCGAATCGCAGAGGTTGAACTCGGGCCGGTTGACCATCATCAGCGCGACGGTGTCGCCTCGGCCGACCCCGAGTGCGGCGAGCCCGGCGGCGATCCGCCGAACGCGCTCCGCGTAGTCGCCCCACGTCAGCACGGACCCGCCCCCCGGTGTCCTTAGCGCGACCTCCGATGGCCGGGTCGCAGCCGTGCGCTGGAAGGCCTCACACAGGCTCGCAAGCGCCAGTCCGTCTTCGCTCATGAGTTAGGGCTTGACGATCAGCGTGGCCAGCATGTTGGGGTGGATCGTGCACACGTAGGGGATCGAGCCCGGGGCGGTCGGCGTGTAGCTGAACGTGCCGCCGAGGCCGAAGGTGGGGGACTGGAAGGTCTGACCGTTGGCTGCGGTCACGTTGTGCGCGGTGCTGTCCTGGTTGATCCATTCGACCTTCTGACCCACGTGCACGGTGACCGTGCGGGGAACGAACGCGATGTTCTTCATGACCACCGTCACGCCCGCGTGGCTCGAGGCCGGCGCGGCGCCGGCGGCGGCCGACTTCTTCTTGGGGGTGCCGGACGTGGCGACGGCGACCGAAACAGCGCTGAGCGCGAGCACGATGCTGATGCCCATGACCAACCGGGCTCGGGCCGGGGTCCCGGGAAACTCCGCCGAGCGCAAGCCCAGCACCGAGACGGTCACGGCCCACGCGGCGAAGACGGCGCCGACGATGTAGAACGCGGTCTTGCTCGGCTCACCCTCGGCGAGCACCAAAGCGGCCGCGAGCTTGAGCGGCGCGGCCAGGATCATGCGGCGGCGGCAGCACGGGACATGAGGACCGCGAGCCTAACGGATGGCCCCGGCGCCAGCCTCCACCCGAGCGGTGGGCCCAGCGCTCACCGGAGAGTAGGCTTGTTTGCTCACTCAAACAACGCTGGGAGGCATGCACATGGCCAAAGGACCGCGGGTGGGGGAGGTTGCTCCCGACTTCGAGCTGCCGGGGACGCAGGGCAACTTCCGCCTATCCGACCATCGCGGCGAGCGGGTGGTGCTCCTGTTCTACCCCGGCGACGAGACGCCGGTGTGCACGAAGCAGTTCTGCTCCTACCGCGATCGCCCCGAGGCCCTGGAGCAGCTCAACGCAACGGTGGTCGGGATCTCCGGTCAGGACCTCGCCTCTCACGAGCGCTTCGTCGCCAACCACGGCCTCAACGTCCCGCTGCTGGCCGATGAAGACGGGTCTGTGGCCAGGACCTACGGCGCCCGGGCGCCCATCATCGGGACGCGCCGCGCGGTCGTGATCGTGGACGAGGCGGGGGTAGTGCGCTACCGGCACGACCACACGCTCGGAATCGACTTCCAGACCGTCGACGAGCTGCGCGAGGCGCTCGACTCGCT
>DASZHF010000068.1:0-2137 GCA_035938095.1 Solirubrobacteraceae bacterium | reverse complement strand
GCTGATGGTCGACAACCTGCTCGAGCTCGAACTGGTGACCGCGTCGGGCCAGCGCCTCACCTGCAACGCGACAGAGCACCCGGACCTTTTCTGGGCCTGCCGCGGGGGAGGCGGGGGCAACTTCGGCGTGGTCACCTCGCTGCGCTTCCGGGTGCATCCGGTGGGCGACGTGTCGGTGTTCGAGCTGGCCTGGCGCTGGAGCGACGTCGCGGCGGTGATCGACGCCTGGCAGCGCTGGGCTCCGGACGCGCCCGACGAGCTGTTCTCGACCTGTGACCTTGGCCGGGCCGGCGGACCCCGACCGTCCGGTCCGTCGATCACCGCGCACGGCCAATACTTCGGCTCAGCCGCTCGCCTGGCCGCGCTGCTCGCGCCGCTCGAGGCCGCTGCCCATCCCACTCAACGCTCGGTCAGAACCCAAACGTTTCTCGCGGCCCAGTACGTGTGGGCGGGCTGTGCGCCCGGCCACTGCGGCGGACGAGCGGCCAACCCCTACACCGTCAAATCGGCATTCTTTACCGACGACCTGCCCGCGGCGGGGATCAAGGCCGCGATCGAGCACCTCGAGCGCTGGCCGGGCAGCGCGGCGGCCAACCCTTCGGTGGGGATCCAGCTGAACTCCTGGGGCGGCGCGATTGACCGCGTGCCGAGCTCGGCCACCGCGTTCGTGCACCGAAACGCGCGGTTCCTGGCCATCTTCGGCAGCACCTGGAGCTCGCAGGACAGCGCCGCCCGGGTGGCGGCCAACCAGGCGTGGATCGAGCGCGGCTACGCCCAGATGCGCCCCTACGCGTCGGGCTATGCCTACCAGAACCTGATCGACCCACGGCTGAGCGACTGGCCGCATGCCTACTACGGCGCCAATCTGCCCCGGCTGACCGAGGTCAAGCGCCGGTATGACCCCGACGACGTGTTCCGGTTTGCCCAGGGCATCCCCGTCTGAGGGTGAGCGCGCTCGCCTCGCTAGCGTGCAGCACATGGCGGAATACGCGATCGAGGTCCGCGGCGTGGTCAAGCGCTTCGGCGATGTGCTGGCGCTCGACAGCGTCGACCTGACCGCCAAAGAGGGCGAGGTGGTCGGCCTGCTGGGACCGAACGGCGCCGGCAAGACGACGCTCGTGCGGGTGCTGACGACGCTGCTCAAGCCGGACTCGGGCAGCGCGCGGGTGCGCGGGCTGGACGTAATACGAGATGCCGCCCGGCTGCGCGAACAGATCGGCCTGGCCGGCCAGTACGCGGCGGTGGACGAAAACCTGACCGGACTGGAGAACCTGGTGATGGTGGGTCGCCTGTACGGCGCCGATCGCAAAACGGCCAAGGCTCGGGGCGCAGAGCTGCTGGAGCAGTTCGACCTGGTGGACGCTGGGCGGCGCCCGACGAAGACCTACTCGGGCGGGATGCGGCGGCGCCTCGACCTGGCGGCCGCCCTGGTCGCCAAGCCGCCGGTGCTGTTCCTGGATGAGCCCACTACGGGGCTCGACCCCCGAGCCCGACTGCTGCTGTGGGATGTGATCGACCAGCTGGTGGCCGGCGGGGTGACGGCGCTCCTGACCACCCAGTACCTGGATGAGGCCGACCGGCTGGCCAACACTATCGCGGTCATCGATCACGGCCGGCTGATCGCCGAAGGAACCTCGGATGAGCTGAAGGATCGTCTGGGCGGGGAGCGCCTGGAGGTCCAGCTCGAACCCGACGCCGACCCGGCCGTCGCGATGCGCGCGCTGGCGCCGATGTCCGACGAGCCGCCGGTCGTCGAGGCGACGGTCGTCAGGCTGAGCGTGCGCGAGCACCGCGGGGCCATCGTGGAGGCCGTGAAGCGGTTGAGCGAAGCGGGGGTGGGCGTCGATGACCTGGCGCTCCGCCGCCCGACGCTCCAGGACGTGTTTCTCGCACTCACCGGCCGGGCCGTCGAGGAGCCGGGCGACGAAGCGGAGCGCGCAGCGTGAGACGCCTTGCCTCCGACACGCTGATCATCGCCGAGCGAAACCTGATCCGGCTGCCCCGCGCGCCGGAGCTCCTGATCGCGTTCACGATCCAGCCGATCATGTTCGTACTGCTGTTTCGCTACGTGTTCGGCGGCGCGATCCGGACCCCCGGCTACTCCTACGTCGACTTCCTGATCCCGGGGATCATCGTC
>DASZHF010000067.1:0-1956 GCA_035938095.1 Solirubrobacteraceae bacterium | reverse complement strand
TACCATCGGCAGATGCGGATCCGACTTGCGGAATTGGCCGACGCCGAGGCCATCCGGACGATCTACAACGTCGAGGTCACCGACAGCACCAACACCTTCGACATGGTTCCCCGCGCACGGGCCGAGCAGGAGGCCTGGATCCTGGGCCACAGCGGGGTCCATCCAGCCATCGTGGCGATCGAGCTTCCGGGCGGCGGCGTCGAGGGGTTGGCCGGCGCCAACGGGGAGATCGTTCTGGGTTTCGGCTCGCTCTCGCCCTTCCGGGAGCGCTCGGGCTACTCGGGCACGGTGGAGAACTCGGTCTACGTCGACCGGTCCCAGCGTGGCCGAGGCGTGGGGCGCGCCTTGTTGACCGAGCTGCTGGTCCTGGCCTCGGACCACGGGTTCCACTCGGTCATTGCCCGCATCGCGGGGCACAACGAGACCTCCATCGGGCTGCACACGGCCGCGGGGTTCGAGCTGGTCGGCGTGGAACGGGAGGTGGGGCGCAAGCACCGCCAGTGGCTCGACGTGGTCGAGCTACAGCGGCTGCTCTAAGAGGACGACTCGAGGGCGGGGGTGGCCACCTGGCCGGCGTGAGCCGGTGCGGGAACGCCTCGCAGCTTGGCGCGGTCGAGTCGCCACGAGGTCGTCCAGTTCCCGAGCGGGGCGATGGCGACCGCCCACAACACCAGGACTGCGAGCATCATGCTGGCGGGGTCGGTGTGGACCAGCTGGTTGAGCAGGTCGGCCCCGCCCGTCAGGCCGATGAACGGCGCCACCGTCGAGAGGCCGAGGATGACGTAGAGCATCCGGCCGGTGGCGATCGGGGCCAGAAGGATGATCCCCCAGGTGAGGTACCAGGGCTGCACGACCGGGCCGAGCACCACGAAGGCCAGCATGGTGAGGCCGAGGGCCGAGAGCAGACCCATCTGTTCGCGGCGGCGCAGACAGTAGAGGGCAATCACCGCGGCCGCGATGAGGCCGATGGCGCGGGTCAGGGTGAGCATGCCGGCGAGGCTGACGCCGATGCCCATCACGTGGGCGCTGCCCGAGATGGCGAGCCCGACCGCCGTGGCCGGTGCCATCCAAGAACGCACCGTGCCCGGGGTCCCGAGGTTGGCGATCCAGCCCCAGCCGAGGCCGGACACGAGAGACAGCATGCCCATCACGGAAACGGCGATGAGCCCCGCGCGCACCAGCATGCGGGCGCGGGTACGCCACTCGGCGCCCGGTCCGGCCCAGTCCCAAGCGACGTAGACGATGCCGATCGCCGCGGGCACCTTGATGGACGCCGCCAGCGCGCACAGCGCGATCCCCCAGACCGGATGGCGAGAACGCGCGGCCGTGATGCCGGCCAGAAGCAGGCCCACCATGAGCGCGTCGTTGTGCGCGCCGCCGACGAGCGCCAGCAGCGTCAGCGGGTTGAGGACCGCGAGCACGAACGCCGGTCCCGCGTCCTTGCCGAAGGAGCGCGCGAGCTTGGGGATGCAGTACGCCATCAGTGCGACCCCGACCACCGACTGCACGCGGAGGAGCTCGACGGTGATCAGCGCGTGATGGAAGCTCAATGAGGCCGACCAGCCGGCCAGCATCAAAAAGAGCGGGCCATACGGGGCGGCGGTGTTGAACCAGCGCGGATCGACGCCGTTGACGAAGGGTCCCGAGCCGAGGGTGCCCGGGCCGTAGTGGTACGGGTTGATGTGGTGGCTCATCATCTCGCCCTGGGCTGCGTACGAGAAGACGTCACGGCTGAAGAGCGGCGCCACCGCCATCAGCGGCAGGATCCACAAGGCCAGCATGTAGACGAGCGGCTTGATGGGCACGTTCGGCCGGGCCCGCAGCGTCTGGTAGAGGCCGAACCACACGCGCACGAAGAGGACCATGCCGCCGTACACGGCGACGACGCCGGGGAGCATCCACGCGTTCGTGGGCCAGGCGGCCTCGCCGAAGAACCACGTGCCGCCCGCCTCGAGT
>DASZHF010000066.1:0-2119 GCA_035938095.1 Solirubrobacteraceae bacterium | reverse complement strand
ATGGGCGAGCCCTCGGTGGGGATTGAACCCACGACCCCCTCCTTACCATGGAGGTGCTCTACCACTGAGCTACAAGGGCGCCGCGGGAACCTGCCGCGAGGCGTCAATGATAGCCAGGGTGCGAAAGGAGCCGCCTCCGCTTCCTCGGCTTTTCGCACGTCAAGTCTACCATCGGCGGATGCGGATCCGACTTGCGGAATTGGCCGACGCCGAGGCCATCCGGACGATCTACAACGTCGAGGTCACCGACAGCACCAACACATTCGACATGGTTCCCCGCACCCGGGCCGAGCAGGAGGCCTGGATCCTGGGCCACAGCGGGGTCCACCCGGCCATCGTGGCGATCGAGCCGCCTGGTTCGGGTGTCGGGCTCGGCGGCGCCAACGGAGAGATCGTCCTGGGTTTCGGCTCGCTCTCGCCCTTCCGGGAGCGCTCGGGCTACTCGGGCACGGTGGAGAACTCGGTCTACGTCGACCGGTCCCAGCGTGGCCGCGGGGTCGGGCGCGCCTTGTTGGCCGAGCTGCTGGTCCTGGCCTCGGACCACGGTTTCCACTCCGTCATCGCTCGCATCGCCGGGCACAACGAGACCTCCATCGGGCTGCACACGGCCGCGGGGTTCGAGCTGGTCGGCGTCGAACGGGAGGTGGGGCGCAAGCACCGCCAGTGGCTCGACGTGGTCGAGCTGCAGCGGCTGCTCTAAGAGGAGGACTCGAGGGCGGGGGTGGCCGCCTGGCCGGCGTGCGCCGGTGCGGGAACCCCGCGCAGCTTGGCGCGGTCGAGTCGCCACGAGGTCGTCCAGTTCCCGAGCGGGGCGATGGCGACCGCCCACAACACCAGGACGGCGAGCATCATGCTGGCTGGGTCGGTGTGGACCAGCTGGTTGAGCAGGTCGGCCCCGCCGGTCAAGCCGATGAAGGGCGCCACCGTCGAGATACCGAGGATGGCCCAGAGCATCCGGCCGGTGGCGATCGGGGCCAGGATGATGATCCCCCACGTGAGATACCAGGGCTGCACGACCGGTCCCAGCACGACGAAGGCGAGCATCGTGATGCCGAGGGCCGAGAGCAGGCCCATCCGCTCGCGGTGGCGCAGGCAGTAGAGCGCGATGACCGCAGCGGCAATCAGGCCTATGGCACGGGTCAGGGTGAGCATGCCGGCCAGGCTCACGCCGATGCCCATGACGTGGGCGCTCCCCGAGATGGCGAGCCCGACCGCGGTGGCCGGCGCCATCCAGGAGCGCACGGTCCCCGGGGTGCCGAGGTTGGCGATCCAGCCCCAGCCGAGGCCGGAGACGAGAGAGAGCGCGCCCATGACAGCGACCGTGACGAGGCCGGCGCGCACCAGCTTGCGAGCGCGGGCGCGCCACTCCGCGCCCGGGCCGGCCCAGTCCCAGGCGACGTAGACGATCCCGATGGCCGCGGGCACCTTGATGGACGCCGCCAACGCGCACAGCACGACCCCCCAGACCGGATGGCGCGAGCGCGCCGCCGTCACCCCGGCCAGAAGGAGACCCACCATGAGCGCGTCGTTGTGCGCGCCGCCGATCAGCGCGAGCAAGGTCAGGGGGTTGAGCACCGCCAGCACGAACGCTGGTCCCGGGTCCCGGCCGAAGGAGCGCGCAAGCTTGGGGATGCAGTAGGCCATCAGCGCGACCCCGGCCACCGACTGCACGCGGAGCAGCTCGATCGTGATCAACGCGTGGTGGAAGCTGAGCGAGGCCGACCAGCCCGCCAGCATCAAGAAGAGCGGCCCGTACGGGGCGGCCGTGTTCGCCCAGCGCGGATCGACCCCCGCGTTGAAGGGACCCGAGCCCAAGATGCCCGGCCCGTAGTGGTACGGGTTGATGTGGTGGCTCATCATCTCGCCCTGGGCCGCGTAGGAGAACACGTCCTGGCTGAAGAGCGGGGCCACCGCCATCAGCGGCAGGATCCACAAGGCAAGCATGTAGACGAGCGGCTTTATCGGCACGTTCGGCCGCGCCCGCAGCGTCTGGTAGAGGCCGAACCACACGCGCACGAAGAGGACCATGCCGCCGTACACGGCGACGACGCCGGGGAGCATCCACGCGTTCGTGGGCCAGGCGGCCTCGCCGAAGAACCACGTGCCGCCCGCCTCGAGT
>DASZHF010000065.1:0-3995 GCA_035938095.1 Solirubrobacteraceae bacterium | reverse complement strand
CATGGGAGGCATGGCCTTCCGGGCCCCGGTCCTGGCCGCCGTGTTCTTGATCGTCGCGCTCGCCACGCTGGCGATGCCGGGGTCTTCGAACTTCGCGGGTGAATTCCTGATCCTGCTGGGCGTCTTCAACGCGAAGATCGTCATCGCGATCGTGGCGTTCACCGGTGTGGTGCTGGCCAGCGTCTACGTGCTCCGGATGTACATCCGCACGATGCACAACCGGGTCGGCCCGCGCGTGGACTCGCGCGACCTCCGCCCGGGCGAAGCGGCGGTACTCGTGCCGCTCGTGGCCGTGATCCTGTTCTTTGCGGTCTATCCCCAGCTCGCCCTGCATCGCAGCGAGTCATCAACGGCCGCGGTGATCGCGCCGGCGCGGGCGATCGCGAGCGCGCCGTCCACGGCCGAGATCACGGTAATCAAGTGAGCCGCCCCGGTCATCACATGAGCCGCCCCGGTCATCAAGGCAGCCGCCCCGGTCATCGAGTGAGCCGCCCCGGCCATCAAGGCAGCCGTCCATGAATCCGCTCGCCACGCTCGCCGCCGCATACTCGCCGGTGCCCGCTCACGTGCACGGGCCGCATATCGACTTCGGCGGGCTGTCGCCGCTGATCGCGCTGTTCGCCGGCGCCATAGTGGTGCTCCTCGCCGGCCTCTTCCGCAGCACTTTCATCCGCGAGCAGCTCGTCCCCTCTCTCAGCGTCGTCAGCCTCGGCGCCGCGCTCGGGCTCACCATCTGGCAGTGGGACTCGAGCAAGTCGATCATCTCCGGCGCCCTGCGCGTGGACGACCTGGCGCTGGCGCTCAACCTGATCCTGTTCACCGCCGGCATCCTCGTCGTCGTGCTGTCGTGGCGCTCGGCCGCTCCACGGGAATCGGCGCACGGCGAGTACTTCGCCCTCTTGCTCAGCGCGGTGGCCGGGATGGCGGTGCTGGTAGCCGCGCAGAACACGATCACGCTGTTCCTGGGCATCGAGCTCCTGTCGATCCCGCTCTACGTGTTGTGCGCGACGGAGAGCCGTCGGGCGACGTCTCTGGAGGCGGGGTTGAAGTACCTGGTGGTCGGGTCGGTCGGGTCCGCCACCCTGCTCTACGGCTTGGCCCTGCTCTACGGGGCGACCGGCTCGACCGACTTCGGTCCCATCGGGCAGGCGATAGCCAGCGGATCGCTGGCCACCGATCCCCTGATGCTCACGGGCATCGCCCTGGTCATGGCGGGACTCGCGTTCAAGGCCTCCGTCGCGCCGTTTCACCAGTGGACGCCGGACGTCTACGAAGGAGCGCCCACGCCGATCACAGCTTTCATGGCGGTGGCCACGAAGGCCGCGGCCATGGGTATCTTCCTGCGCTTCTTCGACGTCGCCCTGATCGGCGACCAGGTCACCTGGGGACCGGCGCTGGCGGCGCTGGCCACGGCGTCGATCGTGGTCGGGAACGTGGGGGCGCTCGGGCAGTCCTCGCTCAAGCGGTTGCTGGCCTGGTCCTCGGTGGCCCAGGCCGGCTACATGCTGGCCGGGGTCGTGGTGTCCACCAGCCTCGGGGTGCGGGCCACGGTCTTCTACCTGGCCGTGTATCTGTTCATGAACCTGGCCGCCTTCGCGGTCGTCGTGGCCCGCGAGCGCGAGACGGCGTTCGGGGACGACATCTCCGCGATCACCGGCCTGGGGTCGGCGCGACCGTGGCTGGCGTGGCCGATGACCATTGCCATGCTGTCGCTGGCCGGGATCCCGGCCACCGCCGGTTTCGTGGGCAAGGTCTACCTGATCGACGCCGCGGTCGACGGCAGCTACACGTGGCTGGCGGTGGTGATCGTCGTCGGGTCGATGATCTCGCTGGCGTACTACCTGCGGGTGGTGGCGGCGATGTGGATGCGGCCCGCACCCGGGGCCGACATCCCCAAGCCAAGCGTCGGCTTGGGCGCGCGCCCGGCCATCGCGGGCGGTTCACCCGAGGCCGACGCCGGAGATCCGGTGCTTCGAGCAGACCGCGACAAGGCTGAAGCGGGGACGGGAAACCCTGCCCTGCGCGTCGCGCGCTACCCCGAACTCACTGCCGTGGCCGTCGCCTGCGCCGCGGCCAGCATCTTCTTCGGGATCGTCCCCTCGCCCCTGTTCGACCTCGTCCGAAGCGCGGGCTCGGCGCTCGGCAACCTGTTCTAGCCTTAGAGGCACTGACCTATGAGCGCCACCGTCATGTACGTGAAGCCCGCTTGCCCGTACTGCGAGCAGGCCCGCCAGGCGCTGCGCGGCGAGGGGACCGACTTCGAGGAGCGCGACGCCACGACCCGCGAGGACTGGCGGGCCGAGCTGATGCGCCATAGCCGCAACACCGGCACGGTGCCGACCATCGTCCGCGGCGATGAGGTCCTGAGCATCGGGTGGCAAGGCCACGGGTGACGCGTCTATTGACGCGGCCGGTCGGCCGCAGCCAGGTGTAACGGCCGCGCCCGACGAGGGTACTTGTGTCAAAGCGCACAAGACGTGCGCCCGACACAGGAGGTCTGGGATGGACTACATCAAGCGCTGGGAGCCGCTGTGGCTCCTGCTCCTCATCCTCGGCGCTCTCAACTGGGCGGTCATCGCCATCTTCAACACCAACGTGGCGAGTGAGATATTCGGCACCGGGACGCTACGCGACGTCGTCTATTGCGTCGTGGGCTTCGCCGGGCTGATGATGCTGCCGCGCATGCTGGAGGGCTTCTCCGGAATGGCGGACCGGCTGCACCTCGGAGGGCATGGGGCCCACCCGCGGGGCGTCTGACCCGCACGAACGAGACCGCGCGGCGCCTCGCGCCGCGCGGCCCGACTTACGAGCCCGCCGAGCCGCTCGGTAGCATCGACCGTCTCGTGTACGAGCCACCGGTCGAGAGCTTCACCGACGCCGAACGCGCTCGGCTGGCGCCTCATTTCACCAACCTCGACCGGCCCATCTTCGGCCTGGTCAATCTCCCCGAGACGGTCAAGGGGGCGCTGTTCGCCCGCTACTCGCGCTACCCCGGCACGCTGCGACGCCTGTTCCTCGAGGAGTTCGCCGAGGGTCTCCCGGCCGCGTCGGGACCCCCGTGGGACGGAGCGGAGGGGCGTCGCGCGGCAGAGCTCTATGAGCGCGTCTTCGCCGGCTACGGCGACGACTCGGTGGCCCAGCTCGGCGGCGCGCATGTGGCGTGCGAATGGGTGTCCAACATCCTCACCAAGATCCTCCAGCGGCCCCGCCTGGGGGCTTACCTCGAGCAGTCGACGCGCTACATCCCGTACGACGCCCAGATGCCGGGCGGGGGTTACCGCTACTACCGCCATCCCGAGCTCGACGCCGGCTACGCGGAGGCGATGGACGCGCTGTTCGGGATCTACTCCTACCTGCTGCCGCGGGTCCGGGCCTGGGCGCAAGACACCTTCCCCGCGGCGGACGGGGAGCCGGCTTCGGCGTACGAGCGTGCCATCCGAGCCAAGGCCCTCGACCTGCTCCGCGGACTGCTGCCCACAGCGTCGCTCTCACACATGGGCATCTTCGCCACCGGCCAGACCTATGAACAGCTCATCCTGCACCTGATGGCCCACCCGCTCCCCGAGGCTCGGGAATGCGGTCGGGGGATCCTCGAGGCGGTGCGCGCGATGATGCCCAGCTTCGTCTCGCGGGTCGAGCGGCCGGACCGGGGCGGCGAATGGGTCTCCTACCTCGAGTACCGCCAGCATGAGGCCCACCGCTGGGCCCACCGCCTGGGCCTGGACCGCGAGACCGATCCGGCCGCTCACGAAGGGGGACCCTCCGTCCGCCTCGTGCACGTGGACGGGAGCGAAGAGGACCTGCTTGCGGCGCTGCTCTTCGAAGCTTCCGATGTGGCTGAGGCGCGCACCCGGGAGGCGCTCGGCCGGCTCGACTCCCAGGCCCGCTCCGAGCTGCTCTCGGACCTGATCGGGCTGCGGGTCAACCGGCGCCACCGGCCCGGTCGGGGTTTCGAAGCGCTGCGCTACCGGTTCGAGATCGTCTCGGACTACGGC
>DASZHF010000064.1:0-23211 GCA_035938095.1 Solirubrobacteraceae bacterium | reverse complement strand
GAGAGGACCAGCCGACTACTGCGTAGCGCGTCCAAGACAGTCGTGACGCTCGGACGGGTTGGGCGACGTCGCGGCCGCCCAAATTATTTCCCGCGTCGGTCCTCCATCGGAGTAGCGTCGTTTCGGAAGGAGGAGGAGCGTGACCCTCGACCCAAGCCTGCCCGGCGGGGCAAAGCGCGCCCGGAGGCGTGCGCCCGCGCGATGGGTGGCGCTCGGGCTGGTGTTTGCGCTCGGGGTGGCGGTGTCGACCGCGCTGGCGTCGGCCGACGGGCCGGGGACGTCCAAGCCGCTCACGGTCGCCAACCCGGGGATCACCATCTCGGCGACCGAGGGCAGCCAGTTCTCCGGCACGGTCGCTACGCACGACATGTGCACGCTCGTCGAGCACGGCACCACCATCGACTGGGGCGACGGGCAAAGCTCAGAGGGCAGCGACCCGGGCGGGACCGGGAACATCGGCGGCACGCACACCTACGCCGAGGAGGGTGGCTACGACGGCTTGGTGACCTACAAGGAGAACGCCCCGTGCACGAGCGGCACGAAGACGGCGCCGTTCCACGCGAACGTCGCCGACGCGGCGCTCAGCGCCAGCGGGGTCTCGTTCAGCCCAACCGCTGGCAGCTCGTTCAGCGGCCAGGTCGCGACCCTGACCGACGCAGATCCGCAGGGCGCCCCCTCTGACTACACCGTGAGCATCGATTGGGGGGACGGCTCGAGCAGCGCGGGCTCGGTCACGAGCGGCAGCCCGTTCACCGTCAACGGCTCTCACACCTATGGGTCGGCCGGTACCTACCAGGTCTCGGTCACGATCACCGATCACAACGCGAGCGCGAGCGCGCAGACCACGGCCACCGTTGGGCTCCCGTCGCGGCCTGGCGGTCTCGAATTCACCACAACTCCCAACCACCTGCCGCTGATCGCGGGCGCGCCCGTCACCTTCGCCGTCGTGAACCCCGTGCCCGGCCTGGTCTACGAGTGGAGCTTCGACAGCCTCCCGGGCAGCCCGTTCACGGGCGATCCGAGCGCCAGCGGCGGTCAGGTCAAGCACTCGTTCCCGGCCACTAGCGTCCACGATGCGAATAAGGTGGCAGGCCCCACCGGACAGCGACGTCAGACCTACCGCGTCCGGCTGCGGGCCACCGGGTCCAACGGCTCGGCCGAGGTCGAGCACGACGTGACCGTGCTCCCGCCCACGCCGCCGCGCGTGGACTTCGTGTACACCCCCGCCACCGGCAACGTCAACGACCCGATGACGTTCGTGGCCCTGGCCACCTCGCCGGACGCCGAGGCGGGCGCGCCCAACCGCATCGTGGCCGAAATCTGGGACCTGGGCGGCGGCCATGGCTCCAACGCCGACCTGGTTTGCCTTCCGGTAACCGGGTGCTTAGAAGCCGGCGGCACCTCGACTCCGAAATGGCTCAACAACATCGGCACCGGAGCAGTGCCGCTCGAGCCAGGTGCCGCGGGCCAGGCCGCGGCCGCGACGCGGGCGAGCGCCCCGGTTGCGGCGGCCTCCCAAGCGCCGGTGAACCCTCCGCAGGCCACGCCGACCTCAGGGTTTCAGAGCTTTTCCGTGAACTTCTTCGAGCGGGGGCTCGTGCGAGACAACCACATCGACTACCTGACTCCCACCTTCCTCACGAACGTGAGCTTCAACATCGGCACGCTGATGCTCGGCGTTCCGGGCAGCCTCAGAGTGTTTCCCGTCCTCCGCCAGGGCGATGCGGCCGCGCTCTATCAGCGCGCCTTCGACCTCGAGGCCAGCAGCTTCGACCAGCCACTGGGTGAGGCGACGGGCGCGACCGTGGGGCTCGGTGTGCTGACGCGCAGCACCCGGGCGGGCCCGGCACAGGGAGCCACCGGCGCGGGTGCTGCGACCGCCATCGCTGCTGCCCCCCTCGCCTCGGGGCGCTCCGGCGCCCGCGGGTCCCGCCACAAAGGGTCGCGCAGACCGCGATCACGCAGGTCCGTCCGACCTACCCACGGGCCACCGCACGTGGCTCCCATCCTTCAGAGGGTTGTCTACCGGCCCGTGACGCTCACTGCGGTCGACGCGCTGGGCGAGAAGTCCTCGATCACGAAGGAGGTCCCACTGCTCCCCGACGCTCCCCCGCAGATCAGGGCGACCTTCGTCAACCAGGGTGCCGCGCCCCCGAACGCCCCAGGCGAATGTGGCGGTAGCGGCAACACCACGGTGTTGTGCTACCCGATCACGACCGACACGAAGATCGCGTTCGACGCCACGGGCACGGTCGATCCGGATGGCCCGAACAGGGTCAAGCAGTACGTGCTCGAGGCAGGAACGCCGATGGACCCCAACACGTCCTGTCATCCGGCAGGCGGGGGCCAAAATCCGCCGCCGCCACACGCTTTGCCGATGGCGGCGGCATCGAGCTCACCGGGGCAACGGCCGGCGGCGGGCGCGCTCGTCTACCGGCGCTCCCAGGTAATCGGCGCCCCGTCCGCGCCGGCGGCGGGTCTCGGCGGCGGTAGTAGTGGGCAGGGCACTCGCGCCCGCGCCGCGCAGGTCCCGACGCAGACCGCCAAGAAGCAACTGATCGAGTTCCTCGCGGGCGCGCTGGGGACGGCGATCCCCTGCCAGGACTTCGCGGTTCGCAACGTCACCAACCTGCTCGACTTGGGACTGGAGCCGGGAAGCCGAGGCACCTCGTTCGTCACCTCGGACGCGAGCAAGCTCGCGTTCACGTTCCCACAGGTGAGTCCTCCGGACTACTCGGTGAGCATCGCCGCCTACGACGACGCCGGGCTGGGGTCGATCGAGCGCGTCGACGGCTTCCACGTCGTGAAGCCCGGGGGCACTTGCAACGACCTCCAGGGCGAACCGGTCCCCGGGTATCCGACCCTCCTGGGCTTCTCGGGCGCGTGCTTCAACTTCGTACGCACCGCCAACAGCACTAACTGTCCCGGGTTCCCCGCGGGTAACCGTTTCGTCTACTTCACCCAGAAGCCGATCGACATCAACGGCGTGATGATCGCCCCCGACGCCGGCGGCGGGATTCTCATCGACGGCAGCAGCAGCCCCACCAAGGTGCTCGCCACCACCCAAGCGCCCAACCCCTGCGACCAGGCCTCCGTGGCGGCCGCCGAGGGCGCGGTGGGCGCAGCCCACATCGTGATCGGCAGCGACCAGATCGCGACCTACGCGCACTTCGACCCCACCACCGCGGATCGGTTCCTGGGCGTGGGCAGCTCCGCGAGGCTCTGCCGGAGGGTGCTGTGCCGCTTCGACCCGCCGATCAACGCTCATGCCACCTACAAGGGCTTTACCGTCGCGCAGGGCCCCGGCGGCACAGGCTTCCACGTCAATTTCCAACCCGGCGGATTGTCGACGGTCTCGTTCAGGCTCGACCAGCCGCCGGGCTTCTGCGCTGACCCTAACCCGGCTAACTGCGACCCGAACAAACCTCCGACCCAGGACATCGTCATCCACGGCCAGGACGTGCCCCAGGCCAGCGTGCTCACCACGAATCCCTACCCGACTGTGGCCCGGAATCGTCCCAAGGCGATCATCGCGGGCAACGGCGACCTGCAGCCCATCAGCCTGCCCGCGACGTCGATCGGCCCGGTCCGGATCGACGCAGCAACGCTCAGCTACGACTCCACGACGGAGCACTGGACGGCCGATGTGGGCGCCCACTTCCCAATGGGCATCAGCACTGCGGACGCCCGCGTGCGCGTGGTCCTGGGCGACGGCCGGCTGATCGAGGCCGACGGGAAGGTCGCCGCCCAGATTCCAATCTTCGCTGGCGTCGTGATGGACGAGATCACCATCGGAATCAAGACCGACCCCGTTGTGATCGACGGTGGAGTGCACGTGTCCACCGTCCCGGACGCCGTCGAGGGGCAGGGCAACCTCCACATCGAGCCCGGGGTGCCGGATGTGAGGCTGTCGGGCACCGTGTCGGTCGAGCACATCCAGATCGGCAGCGCCTACGTCGAGTACCGCGACGGGACGCTGACCTTCGGGGGCCACATCGGCAAGTCCTTCGGCCCCGCGAGCATCGATGTCGACGTCCGTGGCGGGCTCAGGCTGCCCGAGTTCTACGTCGAGGGGGATGGCAAGGGCTGCCTGTTCGTGTGTCTGGAGCTCAAGGCGCTCGTCTCCAACATCGCACTGGCCGCCTGCGGACAGGTAAGCCTCGGGGTGACGACGATCGGGGCGGGGATCGCCCTCCGCTTCGACACTGGCCTGGAGACCTTCGCGGGTTGCGACCTGACCAGGTACATCCCTATCGCCCTCCAGAGCCGAGCCGGTCCGCGGGCCGGAGGTCAGTCCGTGACCGTGAATGTGCCCGCTGGATTACCGTCGGTCGCGATTAAGGCGGTCGGCGATCCCGCCGCGCCCGAGCCCCCGCGGATCACGGTCACCGGTCCCAACGGAGATAACCGCGTCATCACGACACCCCCAGCACCCGGGGACTATGCCTTCAGCCAGGGTCCAGTGCAGCTGAGCATGGGTGCGGGAGGACAGACCCCGCAGGGCACCTCGTTGATCGACCAGAATCCGGTTGACCACACCACCACCGTCATCGTCGCCAACCCGGTCGCGGGGGCGTGGACGGTCAGCGCCAACCCCGGCCAGCCGCCGCTCACCGACGTGCGGTTAGCCCAGGGGCTGCCGCCGGTGACCGCGAGCACGGTGACGGCCAACGTCGCGCCTGCGCACGTGCTCGGGCGAAGGACGGTTAGGATCGGCAACCGCCGATTCACCCTATCCCGACTCGCCCACGGCGCCCGTAGCGCGCGCCTGCCCATCGCCGCGATTCCGGCGCCCAAGTTCCCGATCATCGAGCAGTCCCGCCTGCGGGGCGCGATCGTCCACCTGTCGCCGGCCGCGCTGCGCGACGGGACCGTGACGCTGATCGACGACGGACCGAACACCACGAAGATCCTCGGCACCTTCAACGCGGCCCAGGCGCCGCGGTCCGGCGTACCCGCCGTCTTCGTGCCTTCTACCGACACCAGCGGTAAGCACCAGCTCGTCGCGTTCGTCACCCAGCCCGATGGGACGCCGCGGGCGAGCGTCGTGCTCAGCACCTTCACGCCTCCCGGCCCGGTGACGCCGCCTCGACCCCGAATCAGTTACATCGCGCTCCACCGATCGACGGCGTCGCTGTTCGTAAACACCGGGCGCCTCTCGCTGCGCACCCCGACGGCCGAGCTGCTCGTGAAACTGATCGCTCACGACGGGCAGGTACTCGACGAGCTCGTGCCCACCCAGGACCTGCACTCCATCGGCCACGATCGCTACCGAATCACCATCCGGGGCCTCGACCCTCACCCCGGCACGGTCCATGCGACGGTCTCCGCGATCTATCAGGGCCTGATCGGGAGCCCGGCCACACGAACCGGCTGACCCCACGGGTCGGCCCCGCTGCGCGCGACGGGTCGGGCGGTGGGGCTACCCTCCCTGCCCAGTCTGCGGCAAACACCGTCGAGGAGGTTCGCGGGTGACGGACATCGAAGCGCACATCACGGGCACCGTGTGGAAGATCGAGTGTGAGGTGGGCGACCAGATCGCAGAGGGCGACACGGTGGCGATCCTCGAGTCGATGAAGATGGAGATGCCCGTCGAGGCCGAGGACGCGGGGACGGTGAAGGAAATCCTGTGCGAGGAGGGCCAGGCCGTCAACGAGGGCGACACGCTGGTCGTCTTGGAATAAGGGGCCGGGCTTGCGCCCGGCCAGCGGGTCAGTCTGCGCATCACCACCGCCGCAGGCCACCTCGTTGGCCCGCATGAGTCCCACCCTCTAGCCTCTCGCTGGTGAGTGGTGCCCCTCCGCGCGAGCTAGCCCACGGCAAGCTGCGCCTCGACGAACCCGCCCCGGGCGTCGTCCGCCTGGTCATCGCCAACCCGACCAAGCGCAACGCGCTCGACCATCCCATCCTGGACGCGATGACCGACGCGCTTTCGCGGCTAGACGCGCGCTGCGTGATCGTCACCGGCTCCGAGGGAATGTTCTCGGCGGGTTATGACATCGGCGAGATCCCCGACGAGACCTTCACCGAACAGGCCGAGAGACTGGTGGCCCATCCGTTCACGGCGGCGCTCGAAGCTCTCGAGGCCTACCCGTATCCGACTCTGGCCGCGCTGAACGGGCACACCATCGGCGGGGGTCTCGAGCTCGCACTGTCGTGCGATCTGCGCGTCGCGGCCGAGGGTATCCGGCTGGGCATGCCCCCGGCCAAGCTCGGTCTGGTCTACTCGCATACCGGACTGCGCAAGTTCATCGACGCGATCGGCGCGCCCCGCACGCGCGAGCTGTTCCTGGTCGGGCGAAACATCGATGCCGACCAGGCGCTCAGCTGGGGACTGGTCAACCAGGTCTGCGACCCCGACACGCTGGAGTTGGCGGCGCTTGAGCTGGCCACCGAGATCGCGGCCAACGCGCCGCTCTCGCTGCGCGGCAACAAGCGCATCATCCGCGAGCTGCTCGACGCGCGAACCGAGGTGAACCCCGAGCTCGAGCGCGAGCTGATCGAGCTCCGACTGGCTTCCTTCGCCTCCGCCGACATGCGCGAGGGCGTGCGAGCCTTCGCCGAGAAGCGCCCACCCCGGTGGGAAGGCGCGTAGTGGGGAGCGTGAATGAAGGGGTTGATCCTGTGCCGCCGTCGCCGCTAGGCCAGGTCCAACGCCGAATGCCTGGCGATCAATGCGAAGTCCCGGTCTCGCTGCAGGAGTTCGGCGCCGTGTCGCATGGCGACGATCGCGATTAGGCAGTCGGTCAGCTTCCGGGGAGCCGATCCCGCGTGCCGGCATAACCGGTACAGCCGCGCAGCGTCCTCGTAGTCGCTGGGCCCCAGCGTGGCGAGAAACTGGCAGCGGCTCAGCAGCGCGCGCAACCGCCGCTCGTGCCTGTCGTCCAGCGCACCCGCGAGAACCTCCATCAGCACCACATCCGTGGTCGCCAACGACGCGTCATCGGCGATGAGCTGCGCCAGACGCCGATCGACCCTGCTACGAGTGGCGCGCAGATACTCGACCCACGCGGACGTGTCGACCAGGATCACCGACCGGACCGACCGGAGACATCGTCCGAGCGACGGACCTCATCCAGGTCCGCATCCCACCCGCTCCCGCGCATGGCCAGAGCGTCGTCACGGCTGAGCGGTTCGCCTACTAGCCGGCGAAGCGCCAGATCGACCACCTCGCGCTTGGTGGAAAGGCGGTAGGCGCGCATGGCCCGCGCGATCAGCTCGTCGTCGATCTCAACGTTGGTGCGGCTCATTGCAAAACGAATATACACTCTCAGGTGTATAGAGGTGTATCAACTCAACGATGGATCACGGTGTCGAGCAACCATCGTGTACTCGGTCGAACCCGCCGCCGGGCGCTTGTGGAATGGACGGTGTGGCGGGCCGGTCATCTTCGAGCCGTCCGGTGCGCGCCCTAACTTCCGGCTCGGTGCGAACGGCGGGCCTCCTTGCCCCAGCTGCCCCTGACGGGCGCAGCGCTCTCATCCTCAAGCTCGTCCGGCCGTCGGTCACGCCGCTGGGACCGGGCCCGGGACCATGCCCCCGCTCATAACCCGAGAGGAAGCGCTGCGCCTGGGCGAGATCGAGGATCGCGCCGAGATCGAGCAGCTGGTCGAACGGGCCTGGCGGGCGCGAGCCGAGCGATTCGGCGACTCCACCGACATGTGCTCGCTGGTCAACGCCAAGTCCGGTGGCTGCGCCCAGGACTGCGGCTTCTGCGCCCAGTCGCGCTTCGCCGAAGCGGAGACGCCGATGCACGCGATGATGGAGCCCGACCAGATTCTCGAGCACGCCCGGGCCGCCGAGGCGGCCGGGGCGCACCGGTTCTGCATGGTCACGCAGGGGCAGGGCCTGTCCAAGCGTGACTTCGAGAAGGTGGTCGAGGGGGCTCGGCTGGTGGCTCGCCACACGAACCTCAAGCGCTGCGTTTCGATCGGCCACATGTCGGTGGCCCGGGCGCACCAATTGCGCGAGGCCGGCATTCAACGCGTGCATCACAACGTCGAGTCCGCGGCCAGCTACTACCCCGAAGTCTCCACCACCGTCCGCTACGAGGGCCGGCTGCGCACGATCGAAGCGGTGCGAGAGGCGGGCCTGGAGACGTGCGTCGGCGGCATCCTCAACCTGGGCGAGACCCGCGAGCAGCGCGTCGAGATGGCTTTCGAGCTGGCCGCCATCGATCCCACCAGCGTCCCCATCAACCTGCTCAACCCCCGGCCCGGGACCAAGTTCGGCGACCGCGACTTCATGGACCCCTGGGAGGCCGTCAAGTGGGTGGCGATCTTCCGCCTGGTGCTTCCCGATGCGCTCTTCCGGTTGTGCGGAGGAAGGGTGGAGAACATCGGCGAGCTCCAGCAGATGGCGGTCCGGGCCGGTCTCAACGGGGTGATGATGGGTAACTTCCTGACCACCCTCGGTAACACGCCCGAACAGGATCGAGCGATGTTCGAGGAGCTCGGACTGAACGTCACCGCCCAGCCCGACAACGGATCGCGGCCCCGGCCCGACAACCGTTCGGGCTGGCTGGAGGGACAGACTCCGGATCTCGTGACGCGCCATCTCGATGCCGCCGGCGCACCCGACGCCGTCGAGCTCGAGATCAACCTCTGGGACCCCTCCAAGCAGCTTCGCTTCGCCCGCAAGGCGTTCGTACCCCCGCGCCCCGACGGAGCCCCCAACGCCGTTCCCGCCGGCTGGGGGGATTGACGCCCCGAGCGCCGGCGAGACATTCCCACCCCAAAGGAGGCACATGATCGACATCGAGCAACGCCTGCAGGAGCTCCGGCAGCGCGGTCTGTACCGGCGCATGCGGATGGTCAGCGGGCCGCAGGGTCCCCGCGTCCTGCTCGATGGGAAGCCAGTGCTCCTGCTGTGCTCGAACAACTACCTGGGCCTGGCCGACCATCCACGCGTGCGCCAAGCTGCCGCGGACGCCGCCATGCGCTGGGGCGTCGGCGCGGGCGCGTCGCGCCTGGTGTCCGGGAACATGACAGTCCACAGGCGCCTGGAGGAACGCCTGGCCGATTTCGAAGGGACCGAGGCGAGCGTCCTGTTCGGGTCGGGCTACCTGGCCAACATCGGGATGATCCCGGCCCTGGCCGGTGAGGGCGACGTGGTCTTCTCCGACCGGCTCAACCACGCCTCGATCGTGGACGGATGCCGTCTCGCGCGGGCGGAGACGTTCGTGTACGAGCACTGCGACACCGAACACCTGGCCTGGGGGCTGCGTCAGGCCCAGGACCGGGCGGCGCTGATCGTTACCGACTCGGTGTTCTCGATGGACGGCGACGTCGCGCCGCTGGCCGAGATCGTGGACCTGGCCCACCACTACGGCGCCCGCATCATGGTCGACGAGGCTCATGCCACCGGTGCCTTGGGGCCCGGAGGGCGCGGCGCCATTGCCGAAGCCGCGCTGGAGGGAGAGGTGGACGTCGTGGTGGGAACGCTGGGGAAGGCGCTGGGCTCCTACGGGGCGTACGTGTGCTGCGATTCGGCGCTGGCCCACTACGTCGTCAACCGGGCCCGTTCGCTGATCTTCTCCACCGCTCCCCCGCCCCCGGCGATCGCCGGAGCCCTGGCCGCGCTCGAGCTGCTCGAGGAGCAGCCCCGGCGGGTGGACCGGTTGCGGGCCAACGCCGACTGCCTGCGCGGGGAGCTGGCCCGCGAAGGCTTCCAGGTGTCGGGCAGCTCGACCCAGATCGTCCCGCTCGTGGTCGGCGACGCGGACTCGGCGATGCGCCTGTGCGAGGCGGCGATCGAGGAGGGCGTGTTCGCTCAGGCGATCCGGCCTCCCACCGTGCCAGAGGGCACCTCGCGGCTGCGCTTGGCCGTGATGGCCTCGCACTCGCGGACCGAGCTCCGCCAGGCCGCGGGCGCGCTGTCGCGCGCGGCGCTGCGGGTGGGCTTCGAAGCCTCGTCGGCCCTACCGCTCGCGGTCGTCCCCGACGCTCTGCCAGAGGTCGGGGTCGACGCACCGGACGGAGGGCTCGAGGAAGAGGATGTCGCGGCCGAAGCGGCCGCCGATGGCGCGGGTCCGTTCGACTTCGAGAAGACAGACGCGGTGGCTCCGGCGGCGGCCTGAGCAGCAGCTGCCGGGATGCGGGGCTGCTTCGTAACCGGCACCGATACGGGCGCCGGCAAGACCGTGGTCGCCGCCGCGGTGGCGGCGTCCCTGCGCAGCCGCGGTCACACGGTGGTCGCGTGCAAGCCCGTCCTGACCGGCACCGTCGCCGAGCCACCGGGTGAATCGGCGTGGCCCGCCGATGACGAGCTCCTGGGCGCGGCCACCGGCCGCCCGCCCTGGGCCGTGGCCCCATTGCGCTTCGGCCCGGCCGTGTCCCCCCACCTGGCGGCCGAGCTGGCCGGGGAGCCGATCGATCCTCGTCGCCTGGTGGCCACCGTGCGCCGAGCGGCCGAGGGCTCGGACGCCGTCGTCGTGGAGGGCGTGGGCGGGCTGCTCGTACCACTCACCAGCGAGGGCTACAGCGTGCGCGATCTCGCTCGGGAGCTGGCGCTCCCGGTCATCGTCGCCGCGCGCGCGGGGCTGGGAACTATCAGCCATAGCCTGCTCACGCTCGAGGCGGCCCGCGCGGGGGGCCTGGACGTCCGCGCGGTGGTGCTCACGCCGTGGCCCGAGGAGCCGGGGCGGCTCGAGCGCTCCAACCGGGAGACCATCCGCAAGCTAGGTTCGATCGCGGTGCACACGCTGCCGCTCGTGGCCGAACCCGAGCCGTCGGAGCTTGCTCGCGCGGCGAGCGAGTTCCCGGTCGAGAGTTGGCTGACGGCCGGTTCCGACCGATTGGCGGTCTGACGGCCGGTTCCGACCGATTGGCGGTCTAGCTTGATTTGAGTGGGGACCGCGGAGTTGATCGCCGCCGACCGAAGGGCGCTGTGGCACCCGTTCACCCAGCAGCGCGGTTGGGAGTACGAGGACGAGCCCATCCTGATCGAGCGGGCCGAGGGCACCACTCTCTACGACACCGAAGGGCGCGCCTACATCGATGGCGTCTCCTCGCTGTGGTGCAACGTGCACGGCCACCGCCATCCGGACATCGATGCCGCCGTGCGAGACCAGTTGGATCGAGTTGCCCACTCGACGATGCTCGGCCTCTCCCATCCCCCCGCGGTGGAGCTGGCCGAGCGGCTGGTGAACGTCGCCCCGCCCGGGTTGACCCGCGTCTTCTACTCGGACAGCGGCTCGACCGCCGTCGAGGTCGCACTCAAGATGGCCTTCCAGTGGTGGGCCCAGCGCGAGCCCGCGGCGCCCGCTCCGCGTCGCACGGGGTTCATCCGGCTGCGCGACGCGTACCACGGCGACACGCTGGGCTCCGTGTCGGTCGGCGGAATCGAGCTGTTTCACTCGCTCTATCGCCCTCTGCTGTTTGAGACCTTCGAGGCCGAGCCGGGCGACACGAACCAGCTCGCCGGCCTCCTGGCCCGGCACGGCGATCGCGTGGCGGCGGTGATAGTGGAGCCGCTCGTGCAGGGCGCCGCGGGCATGCTCCTGCACCCCCCCGGCTACCTGCGCGCGGTGCGAGAGATGTGCGACCGGCACGACGTCCTGCTCATTTGCGATGAGGTCGCGACCGGCTTCGGGCGCACGGGGCGCATGTTCGCGTGCGAGCACGAGAATGTCTCACCCGATCTCCTATGCGTGGCCAAGGGACTCAGCGGTGGTTATCTGCCGCTGGCGGCGACGCTAACCACCGAGCGCATCTACGAGGGCTTCCTCGGCGCCTTCGAGGAGTTCCGCACCTTCTTTCACGGGCACACCTATACGGGCAACCCGCTCGCCTGCGCCGCCGCGCTCGCCACGCTCGATGTCTTCGAGCGAGAGCGCACGCTCGAGCGGTTGGCGCCCAAGATCGAGCTGTTGGCCGCACTGCTGGACGAGCTCGTCAGCCCGCTGGAGTGCGTGTCCCAGGTCCGACGATGCGGGTTCATGGTGGGCATCGAGCTGGCGGGCTTCACGCTCGAGAGGCGAATGGGCCACCGGGTCACGCTCGCCGCCCGCCGTCAGGGGGCGATCGTTCGCCCGCTCGGCGACGTCGTGGTCCTGATGCCCCCGCTGGCCATCACGGAGGCGGAGCTGCGCCGCCTGGTGCAGATCACCGCGGCGGCGATCCGGGAGGCCACCGCCGCCTCCGACCTACCCGCCGCAGCCTGATTCGCGGCCGGCGGGCCCAGCTCGCCCGATCAGGCGAGCGAGCCAACCCGCTCGGGACCCGCGACTAGTCCTCCAGCAGCTCGAAATCGCGCTTGCGCGCCCCGCACACGGGACAGAACCAGTCATCGGGAATCTCCTCGAAGGCAGTTCCAGGGGCGATCCCCCCGTCGGGGTCGCCCTCGGCTGGGTCGTAGATGAACCCGCACGACTGACAGATCCATCGCCGAGTTGTGGTTTCCGTCGCCATGCCGGGGAGGAAGACTACGTGACGCCCGGGGGAGGCCCCGGTAGGGTCAGCTCATGAACAGCGGGGAGGGATCCGGGCGTCCTCCCCCGAGCGGGGAGGTCCATCGCGGGCCTGCAACCGCTCCGCGTCAGGCCGCAACGGTGATCCTGCTCAGAGGGGGGCCGGCCAAGCTCGAGGTCCTGCTGGTCAAGCGCAGCCCCTCGGCCCGCTTCATGCCCGGGGTCTGGGTCTTCCCCGGCGGCGCGGTCGACGCCAGCGAAGGCGAGGGCGATCTGGCCCATCGATCGGCGGCGATCCGCGAGCTGCGAGAGGAGGCGGGCATCTCGCTCTCCGACCCGGACGCCCTGGTCAAGTTCTCGCGCTGGATCACACCGGCCGAGGTCAAGACCCGATTCGACACGCACTTCTTCCTCGCCGAGCTTCCATCCGAGCAGGACCCGGTGATCGACGGATCCGAGATAGTTGACGTCGGCTGGTTCGAGCCGTCCAGGGCCCTGCAAGCTCATCGAGCGGGCGACATCCTGCTCGTGTTCCCGACCATCAAGCACCTCGAGCAGCTCAGCGCCTTCTCGACCGCCGATGACCTTCTGGCCCACGCACGGGGACGGGCGGTGCTGCCCGTGCAGCCGCGCGTCGTGGTCTCGGGGGAGACGGCTCGGGTGCTGCTGCCGGGCGAGCCCGGCTACGAGGAGACCCGTTAGCGGCTGAAGGTGCCCTGCAACTCGCCGTGCGCGATCGTGCGGGCGAGCAACGTTGGCCGCACGGCACCCAGAGCGAAGCCGCGCCGCAGCCCGATTCCACCGCGCAGCGCGAAGACCTCGATCCGGTAGCGGTGGGGCCGGTCCCCGGGCGGCGGACACGGTCCGCGATAGCCGACGCCGCCGAAGCCGTTAGCGCCGGGCACCGATCCTGGCGCCGAGGCGCCCGCGGCCAGGAGGTGCACGCGCGGGGACAGGCCCGCGAGCGCCCAGTGAACGAACGGCGGCTGGGGGGCGTCGAGATCGACCATGGTCACCACGACCTCGCGCGTGCCGCGCGGAGTGCTGCTCCACACGAGCGGGGGCGAGACGTCGGCGCCGGTGCAGGTGAAGCGGGCCGGAATGCGTGCGCCCGGGGTCAGCGCCGGGCTGCTCAGGTTCAGGCCAGCAGGAGGGCTCGTCGGGGCGGTGGACCCCGCGGCCGAGACCCCAGCACGGGACCCGGCCGGCGTGGTTGGTGCGCCCGGCGCGCTTCCGCCGTGACTCGACCCGCCGCACCCTCCCAGCGCGATCGTGGCGCCCAGCGCGATGGCGGCGCCCAGCGCGATGGTCGCGACGCGCCCCGACAGGGCTGGCGTCATCATCCGGGCGACGATACCGTGACCGCCAGCCTGCCCCCAGTTATCCAGGACGTCTTCGCCCGCTTCATCACCACCGAGTACACGACGGTCGACGCGAGCGAGCAGCCGATCGCCTGGCCGGTCACTCCCTACTACCGGCCCGGGGGGCCGACCATCGACATCACGACTGGCCTGGGCTATCCCAAGAAGGCCAACGACGCGCGAGCCAACCCGAAGGTCGCCCTGCTGTTCTCCGACCCAACCGGGTGCGGCGTGCCGGACCCGCCGATGGTTCTCGTGCAGGGCACCGCGGAAGTCAACGACCACGACCTGGTGGCCAACCGTGAGCGCTACGCCCACGAATCGGCGGTCAAGCTCCCCGGCGCGCAGTCCCTGCAGCCGCCCGCGCCGATGCGCAGGTTCTTCTCCTGGTACTACACCCGCATCTACGTTCACGTTCGGCCGGAGCGCATCTACGTCTGGCCCCAGGCGGACATCGCGGTCGAGCCGCTGCTGTATGGCAGCCACATGGAGGAGGTGCGCTCCGGTCACAGCGAGGAAGCCGACCTCCCGCACGCCGAACCCGAGGGGGGCGCCGCTACCTGGGACGCGCGGGTCGCCGAGCTGGGCTCGCGTTACACCTCGGCCGCGCTCGCGTTCGTGGCCCCCGATGGCTTCCCGTTCACCGTTCGTGTGGCCGTGCGCGCTGACCCGGCCAACCGGCGGGTGCGCATCGCGGCCTTACCCACCGGGACCCCGATCGTTGCCGGCCCGGGTTGCCTTACGGCCCACGACCACGCGCCCGACTTCCGCTGGCAGCGCAACTTCCAGATCCGCGGCGACCTCCAGCAAGACGATCAGGGGTGGTGGCTGTCGCCGCACCGCCTGGTGGGCGGCTTTGAGATGCCGCCGACATCGACCTTGGCGCGCTACCGCTTGAACCTGCGCAAGACCTTGCGCTTCCGTTCAACTGCCAGCCGCGAGCTGGCCCGGATGCGCGCCGAGCGCTCCATGAGGTAGCACCCCGTGCCCCCGCCCCCTAGCGCCGGACTGACGGTGGCCGTCACCGGCCCGACGGGAGAGATCGGTAAGGCGTTCGTCAGCTCTCTCGAGCGCGCACGTGAAGTGCGCCGGATCGTGGGCATGGCTCGGCGACCATTCGATCCCGCGGCCCGGGGATGGCGGAAGGTCACCTACCTCCAGGGAGATGTCCTCAACCGCTCCTCGGTCGAGCGCCTGATCGACGGTGCCGACGTCGTGGTTCACCTCGCCTTCGTGATCATGGGCAGTCCGGACGAGAGCCACGAGATCAACATCGTGGGTTCGCGCAACGTCTTCGAGGCCACCATCGCCGCCGGCGCCAAGCGCCTCGTCTATGCCTCGTCGGTGGCTGCCTATGGCTTCCACGAGGACAACCCGGCGCGACTGACCGAGGAGACGCCGCTCCGGGGGAACGAGGAGTTCTATTACTCCGCGCACAAGGCGGAGCTCGAGGCGTTGCTCGGCGGACTGCTGGAGGACTCGTCGACCGAGGGATATTTGTTTCGCCCGTGCATCGTCGCTGGCGCCGACGCCACCATGCTGATCCGCAGCCTCCCCTACGTCCAACTCTCCGAACGGCTGCCCTCGGCCCTGCGTTCGCTGTTCGACGTCGTGCCCATCCTCAAGCCGGTACTCCCCGACCCCGGTGTCCCGTTCCAGCTGGTCCACCACGACGACGTGGCCACGGCCATGCGCGCCGCCGTGCTGGGCCGGGGCCGACCCGGGGCATACAACCTGGCTGCGCCGGGCGAGCTGACCGTCTCGGATCTGGCCGATGCTCTGGGCTGGTACTCGGTACCGGTGCCCGAGCTCGCGGTCGACGCCACCGCGGAGCTCGCGGTGCGACTGCCCTTCCTCCCCCCGGAAGCGGCCTGGCTGAGCGCCTTTCGCCGCCCCGTGATCATGGATACGAGCAAGGCGCGACGCGAGCTGCGCTGGCGCCCGAGGCACGATGCCAAGGCGACCCTGCGCGAGATGGTGGCCGCGCACCGCGCGGACCTGCAGGCCGCCGCCTGAGCGGCACAGGCCGCCTCGCCTCACGGCGAGCGCGTTTCGCGGAGCCCGGGCTGTGATTAATCGTTGGCTAACTCGATCTTGCGAGATCGCAATACGGGCGCGGGTATCTAGAACGGGGTATGCGAGGGGTACGTAGACCAGCGGCGAGGAAGATGGCGCTCATCACGCTGCTCGCGTTCGTTCTGAGCGGCTTCCCGCTCGCCGGTGCGCACGCCTTCGCGGCGCAGGACAACCACTCCAAGGGGTCGCACCCCAAGACCCATCACGGTGCCAAGACTCCCAAGGCTCCGAAGCCGGCCAAGCAGCCGAAGCACTCCAAGGCGCCCAAGGCCCCGAAGGCGCCCAAGGTCCCCAAGGCGCCCAAGGTCCCCAAGGCGCCCAAGGCCCCGAAGCAGCCCAAGGCCCCGAAGGAACCCAAGCAGCCCAAGCCTCCGAAGAAGCCGAAGCCCCCCAAGGAACCCAAGAAGCCGAAGCCTCCGAAGAAGCCCAAGCCTCCCAAGCCGCCCAAGAAGCCGAAGCCTCCGAAGAAGCCCAAGCCGCCCAAGCCGCCCAAGAAGCCGAAGCCTCCGAAGAAGCCCAAGCGGCACCACCCGCGTCACCACCGGCATCCACGGCCTCACCCCCACCCGCGGCCACACCCGCGCCCCCGGCCGCACCGCCATCCGTGCGTCCGCACGCATACGGTCCGGTTCACCGTCACGGGCAGCTTCGTCGGATTCGTGGCCGCCCCCGGGACCCCCTCGCCCGATCTCGTGGGCCAGCTGTCAGTGGCGGTCACCCGCACGAGCGCTGACGCGCGCTTCCTACTTGGAACTCACGGCTTCTCGACCGCCGGCGCGAGCGTTCGCTTCCGGAGGATCGCCGACACCGACCACGACGGAAGGCTGGGGTTCGACGACGTCACGGCCGGCGCTCGGGTGCGCGTGAGCGGACGGATCATCGAGCCTCGGCGCGGGTGCACCGCGGCCATGCGGGTCGTCGCGCGCAGGATCCTAGTGCGGCGCCGTTAGGCGCCCCGCGCGGCTACACGGCCATCGGGGTCGGCGCAGCTACACGGCCACCAGATCCGAGCGGCCTTCCGCCTCGAGCTCGGCCTGATATCGCGGGAAGATGGGCTTGACCAGCGGAACCAGCTTGAGGATCTTGGCCACGGGGCCCTTGGCCTTGATCTGACCGCGAGCCAGAGCGACGGTGACGTTGACCTTGCCCAGGAAGAAACGATGGGCGGTGTCAGCGTCCATGGTCATGATCACCTCGGGCTCTAACTCGGTGGGCCCGAGGTCTACCTGTCCCTCCTGCCCCCCCAGCATCTTGACCGTAATTCGGGAGTCCGGGTTGCGGTACTGATACTGCACGATCGTGTTGGCGCGCTTGAACTGCGTCGCCAGCTCCTCGTCGTTCATGAGGTCCTGGAAGAGCTTGCCGAGGTACTGGTAGACCTCCTGCTCGTCTTTGAAGAAAGGCACCTCTCGTCCCTTGCGTCGCTTGGCGTTTGTCCCGCTGACACCGATGTGCGTTCGGCGTCGATGAGGAGCATATTGACGTGAGGTGCCCGCCGAACGCCGGCGTATCTCACGCGCCGACCGTGTCAGCGCAGCTCCGGTGCGGACCTCGCAGTCCGCGACTCCGGATCTGGCTAGCCGCCGCCGAGCGTCACCACGAGGTCGGTGATGACGCCGGTCATGAAGCCAAGCGCGAGGAGGTAGAGGCCGAGCTCGCGATGCCCGTAGCGGCGCATTCCCTGCCACACCTCCCCGATCACGTACAGGATCGCTCCGCCGGCCAGCGCGTAGAACGTGAGCTCCAATGTCTCGCTCGTGACCGCATAGCCGATCATGGATCCCAGGAAGGTCGGCCCTCCGCCGATGAGTCCGACCACGCCCAGCCAGCGCCAGGAGGGACGGACGTCGCCCAGCGGACCGACGATGCCGAACCCCTCCGTGGCGTTGTGCAAGCCAAAGCCAATGATCAGCACGGTCGCCAGGCTGACCGCCCCGGCGCGCGCCGAGACCCCGATCGCGAGACCCTCGGCCAGGTTGTGCAGGCCCATGGCCACGGCGATGCTCAGGCTCAGCGCCAGCGCGCGGCGCCTGGTGTCTTCCAGTTCCAGAGCCAGCGCGGCCGCCTCCTGAGCCTCCAGGTTCGCGGTCGCCCCGCCGGCGATCGGCGGGCTGGCCGGACCGGCCGGACGCATGCGCCGCTCCAGGACGCCGAGGCCGGCGCTGCCGGCCAGGAACCCCGCGCCCATGAGAGCGGTCAGCCCGATGGTCCGACCCGCGCTGCCGTGGTCGTGGCGAAGCGCGTCGACCGAGCTCTGAAGGATGGCCAAGCCATGGTCGAGCACGTCGACGAAGATGAAGGCCAGGATCCCGACCGAGAACATGGCCAGCGCGACGCGCGTCCGGCTGCTGAGCGTCTGCAGGCGTCCGAGCGGGAGCCCCAGGAAGATCGTGAAGCCCGCCAGGGCTCCGAGTACTGCCGTTTGCGCGAGCGTCACCGGTTCAGGCGATCCAGGGAGTAGTGATTAGGGCGCCCTAATGCCTCCAGGCCAAAACCTAGCAAAATCATCGGGTTTGTCGGCCGATTGTTCGGGTTCAGCCGTCTGAATTCCCCGCCGCCCGGTTGAGCGCGGCGGGAGCAAGCGCCGTGCCGTTGGTCGTCCGGCCGACCCCGCTCGGCCCGGCGGCGCCACCTCCGAGGCCGAGCGAGGCGGCGCGAGCAAGATCTTCGGCGAACGGGTCGGCGCCCGGCCGGAGCAGCACCTCGCGCACGCTGCGGTGGCCACGGAAGGCAGCGAGGGCCTCGTTTGCCCGCTGGGTCTCGATCATCGAGGCGCCCGGGCCGGGGCTGGGTGGCCGTGAGCGCGGGCCGTACACGCGGTGCCAGAGCACGCGATCGAACAGTGCCTGGGGAACTGCGTCGGGCCGATCGAACGGCAGCGCCTGGGCGAGGGGCCCGGCCCGTCGCACGTCGCTCGAGCTGGACACCTGTGCGAGCGACTGCTCGGGCTGAACCGCGGTATAGGGCGTCACGTCCGCCTGCCCGTTGGCGACGAAGGCGTCCCACATCGGCGCCGCCTGAGCATCGAAAAGCGACAGGGGCTTCATTCCAAGGATGAGCTCGACGGTCCTGAGCACCGACTCCTGGTCATAGCGGGTGTGAATGACCGCTCCGGTGCCCACATCGACGACCTGGACGTGGTCGCGCCCGTGTCCGGCGTCGACCGCCCAGAAGAAGCGACCGTCCGGACTCAGGGCCCCGCCGGTCGGGAAGTCGCCCACGCGGGTCAGGCGGCCGAGCGGAGAGAGCTGGCGGCCATTGGACGTGATCGAGAGCGCCGGTCCCACGCGTCCGGATGTGGCGCCCTGGGCGCTCGCGGGCGAAGCTGACAATCCGCCCGCGAGGAGGGCGCCGGCCACGAGGAGCGCGGCGCCGGCCGTGAGCAGTGCGGCGCCGGCCGTGAGGAGCGCGGCGCCGGCCGTGAGGAGCGCGGCGCCGGCCGCGGCCAGGCTGCACCTCCCCGGGCGATTCATGGCGCGGGACGGTATCGCCGCGGAACGGGCCCGAACCCCCTGGTTATCCGAATGGTCACAGGCGCAAATCGCGTCCGGAGAGAGCGACAAACTGCGCAACCTGTCGTCGCGGCGGGGGTTAGAGTCCTCGCAGAGAGATCGGGCGCTCGCGCGTGTTCTCCCAGCGGGATCCGACGCTCGCCGGACGGTCTCTTCGGAGCTGGTCTTGGAAGCCTCAGCCCTTCAAGCCCCGGCAGCGATTGGCCGAATCTCCATATCCGGCCCCCTGCTGCGGTTGCGCTCCGACGAGCAGCTGGTGGCCCTGTTCCGGGCGGGCAACGAGGACGCCTTCGGGGTGATCCACGATCGCTACCGCCAGCGGCTGTTCGCCTACACGCGCCAGATGCTCTCGGGCTCGCGCCAGGACGCCGAGGACGCCATGCAGGACGTCTTCCTGCGGGCCTACCGCGCCCTCCGCACGAGCCAGCGTCCGATCACCCTTCGGCCGTGGCTGTACCGCGTTGCGCACAATCGCTGCATAGATCAGCTTCGCCGTCCGGTCCCCGCGACGATGGACCTGTTCGAGGTCTCGCGCACTCCGCTGCGCGATCCGCTCGTCGTGGCCGAGCGCCGCGAGGACCTGCGGCGCCTGGTCGCCGACGTTCGCCGCCTGCCCCAGCAGCAGCGCTCGGCGCTGCTCATGCGCGAGCTCCAGGGACTGACGTACAGCGAGCTGGCCGAAGCGCTGGGGTGCACCGTTCCCGCGGTCAAGTCGCTCCTCGTGCGCGCGCGTATGGGGTTGGCTGACGCGGCCGAGTCGCGGGAGGCCGCGTGCGCAGAGATCTGTAGAGATCTGGTGGTGGCTTTCGACCGGGGCGTGCGCATGAGTGGCCACGTCCGGCGCCACGTGCGCGACTGCGACTATTGCCGTCAGTTCCGCCACCAGATGCGAGGGTCCCGACGTAGCTTCGCGGCCCTGGTTGGGGCCGGGGCGGGACCGTTCGGAGTGCTGGCGGGACTGGGCGGCTCGGGTGCGGCGGCGGGCGGCGGAGCCGTCACCACCACGGGGGGTGCCGCAGCGCTCGGTGGAGGCGCAGTCGCGACCACCGCGACCAAGCTGGCGATCGTGTGCTGTGCGGCGCTGGTGACCGCGGGTGGAGCACTCGACCTCCCGAAGGCCCTGCACGGCGCGCCCGCTACCGCTACCACGCACCGCAATGGCCACGCTCGAGCGGTCCACTACGGGTCCCGGCCCTATACGGGAGCCGAGGGCTCAGCGCTAGCTCCCGCGGTCGACGAGCTCAGCCACCCAGTGGCCGCCCCGGCGCGGGCGTGGGCTCCCAGGCGGCGGGCCCACTTCGCTCGCGGCCGGCGCCACTTCCCAGTGATCGACCCGGATGCGGCGCTGTTCGCGCACCGGCTCTCGGGCTCATCGGGCGCTGGGGCCGATGGTGGAACCAGCGGCCCGGCCCAGACCGGAACGGCGGACGGCTCCACCGGATCCCAGCCCAAGCCGGCGACAGGCGACGGGTCGGTTGTGGTCGCGGTCGGGCAGGGGACCACCGTGCCAGTGCCCGGAGGCGGATCGGCTGGTAGCTCGGGCTCATCCTCCGCGACGGGCACCGGGCCCGGGCCGGGACCGGCCCAGGGCAACAACCCCCCTGCGAGCTCTCCGCCCGGACCGACCGCGACTTCGTCCTCCGCGAGCGGCGGAGGTGGAGCCGGATCGGGCACGGCCGGCTCGGGCGGATCGAGCTAAGCGCCCGGAATCCGAACCCCGGCCGGGAGTCGCCCCTCCTCGCGAAGTTTGTGCAGATGGGCGGCCAGCGTGAGGGTCGCCGCGGGTCGCAGGGCCGCGGGAGCGTCGGACCACACCCGGTCGAGCAGCTCACCCGGGTCGCGCAGGCCGTCGGCCAGTGCCTGTACCAGCCGCCGTTCCCGGTCCAGCCGATGAGCGAGGTACTCGTCGAGCTTTGCGGCCGGGTCCCACACGGGCGGTCCATGGCCCGGGCACAGGACCTCCAGCGGAAGAGCCCGCAGCCGCCGCAGCGCGTCCAGGTATCCGGCCAGCGCGCCCGGACCTGGGGCTATGAAGACGCTCCCCTCGCCCAGAACGGCGTCTCCGGTGAAGCAGGCGTGTCCGGCCAGGAACGCCAGGTGGTCGGGCGAATGACCCGGAGAGGCGAAAGCCACGAGCGGGCCAAATGAGTCCCCGTCAGCCAGGCGGACCGGCCACTTCTCGGCCGCCCCGGCCACCGGGGCCGGCCCGCAGCGCTCGAGCAACTCCGGGACCGCCTCCACGTGATCGCCATGTTCGTGGGTAACGGCGATGCCCCCCAGGCCGCCGTTCTGCGCCACGGACGCCGCCACCGCGTCTATGTGCTCCGCCAGCGCAGGCCCGGGGTCTACCACGAAGGCCGGCTCCGAGCCCACGACCCAGGTGTTGGTTCCCGACAGCGTCATCGGGCCGGGGTTCTCCGCCCGGATACGGACGATCCCGAGGTCGGCGAGACGTTCACGGTCGGGCACGAGGCGCACGGTACCGGCGTGGGCGCGGACGACCCGCGGTCGGGCCGGCCGCGTTCGCGCGGGAGAGGGCGTCAGGCCGGCCGGCGCGGGGAGGTCAGGCGGCCGGCGCGGCGGAGCCGGTCAGGCCGGCCGGGGCGGAGGAGCCGGTCAGGCCGGCCGGGGCGGAGAGGGCCCGTGAGGCGGCCGGCGCGGCGGAGCCGGTCAGGCGGCCGGGGCGGAGGCCCACACGGGCTCGCCCAGGAGACCCGGCGGGACGACGCCGGGCGATACGGCTCGCAGCTCGGAGCCGACGTCGAGGTCCTTGGGCACAAAGGCGCGCTTGCGACGCTCGAGCATCTCGGTGAACACCTTGACCAGGCCGCGATCGAGCTGGGTACCGCTGACCCGCCGGAGCTCGGCGATGGCGGCCGGCTGGGAAACGGGCCGCCGGTAGGAGTCGCGGGCGGTCATCACGTCGTAGGTGTCGGCGACCGAGATCATCCGGGAAAGGGGCGGGATCTTCGGTCCCCGCAGTCCGCGGGGGTAGCCGCGGCCATCGGGTCGCTCGTGGTGGCAGAGGACGAGCTCGGCGACCGCGGCCAGGCCGGGGACCCGGAGGATCATCTCGGCGCCCTGCTCCGGATGACGCCGGATGATCTCCCAGTCCTCGGGCGAGAGGCGCCGCTGGCCGGTGAAGATGTGGACGGGGAAGTGCGCCTTGCCAACGTCGTGGAGCAGCCCGGCCGCGTGGACGAGTTCCTGCTCGCCCGCGCCGTGTCCGGCCGCGCGGCATAACTCACGGGCATAGCGAGCGACCGCTGCGCAATGGCGGGCGGTCGCTGAATCGGCTCGAGAAAGTGCGTCCAGCATCTCGGACAGCATGTGCCGGACTTATCGAGTCGGATGGAGCTTTTGCCGCCCGCTTGCGTTGTTTTGTGCAGGTTGACGCGGGCAAACCCGGTCGGAGGCTCCACACGACCCAGCGAGACACCCGTCATCCGTCCAGGCTGAGCCGCTGATTTCTGGTCACTGAGTAGGTCGTCCGTCCAGCTTCTCGGGGGCCGAATCCGGTCGCCGCGGGCGTGCGATCGGGCCCGGGTGGGCAGCAGGGCCCATGTACGGGCGGTCCGAGGGGCAGTCCGAGGGGCGGTTCGCGTAGATTGACGCCGGCCCCTAGCCGCAGCGATCGAGCCGGATCCCGACCCTGATCAGCCAGCCGTGAACCAGCATCCCATCCGCCTGATCGTCACCGACGACCTCCGCCGCTCGCGGCTGACCGTCTTCTTCCGGCTGCTGCTGGCCATTCCGCACTTCATCTGGCTGGCCCTGTGGACGGTGGCGGCGCTCGTGGCCGCCGTCGCCAACTGGTTCGCGACCCTGTTCAGCGGGCGCAGTCCGGGCGGAC
>DASZHF010000063.1:0-6619 GCA_035938095.1 Solirubrobacteraceae bacterium | reverse complement strand
AGAGGGCCCCGGACCCGACGCGCAGCAGCTGGCCGAGTACGCGCGCGCCGATGAGCTCGTGCTGGCCGCGATCCGCGAGCAGATCGGGCTCGACCAGGTACGCGTGGCGGTGTCGGGCGCGGCCCCCACATCGGTGGCGCTGCTGGAGTTCTTCGCGGCGATCGGGATCCAGATCTGCGAGCTGTGGGGCATGTCGGAGCTGTCCTGCTGCGCCACGATCAACCCGCCCGAGAGGATCAAGATCGGAACCGTCGGCCGCGCGGTGCCTGGGCTCGAGCTCCGGCTCGCCGGTGACGGCGAGCTGCTCTGTCGCGGAGCGCTGGTGATGCGGGGCTACCGCGGGGACCCGGCGAAGACCGCGGAGGCGGTCGACGGCGACGGCTGGCTGCACACCGGTGACCTCGCCGAGATCGACGACGAGGGCTACGTGAGCATCGTCGACCGCAAGAAGGAGCTGATCATCAATTCCGCGGGCAAGAACATGTCCCCCGCCAACATCGAGGCCAAGCTCAAATCCTCCAGCCAGCTGATCGGCCAGGCCATCGCGATCGGCGATCGGCGTCCCTATAACGTCGCGCTGCTCGTCCTCGACCCGGACGCGTGCGCCAGCTTCGGCGCCGAGCACGAGCTCAGCGACGTCTCGATGGCGGCGCTGTCACAGGACGAACGGGTGCGCGCGGCCGTGGAGCGCGGCGTGAGCGAGGCCAACGCGCAGCTCGCACGGGTCGAGCAGATCAAGCGGTTTGCGATCCTGCCGGTCGACTGGGAGCCCGACGGCGACGAGCTGACGCCCACGATGAAGCTCAAGCGCAAGCCGATCGCCGAGAAGTACGCGCCCGAGATCGAGGCGCTCTACGGTGAGCCGGCGCCGGTCGCCAGGCCGGCGCTCGCCGCCGATGTACCGGCAGGCTAGGCGGCGTCCGCCATCGAGCGCCGGTCCACCCACTCGCGCGAGACCTCGCGCAGGACTTCGAGCATGGCCACGGCGGCCGGGGATCGGTACCCGGCCGGGAGCACGGCGATGATCGGCCGGGCCGGAGGCTTGGGCTCGAGCGAGCGGATGATCACGTCGTCGCGCACGCCGCGGGACGCCATGTCCGGGATCAGTGCGACGCCCACGCCCACGGCGACGAACCCGAGAACCGCGTTGTAGTCGTCGTTCTGAAACGCGATCCGGGGCTCGAACCCTGCCTGATGGCAGGCGCGCAGGAAGAGCCTGGAGTCCGGGCACGTCTGGGTCGTAGCGAGCATCCACGGCTCGTCCGCGAACTGGCTGAGCTTCAGGGCGGCGCGCTCGGCGAGCGGATGACCCACCGGAAGCGCAACATACATCGGGTCGTCGAACAGGTGCACCGCCTCGATGTCGCCTTGGGGGGCGCGTCCGGGCTCGTGGTAGTCCGGATCGTGGGAGAGCGCAATGTCAAGCTCGCCCGCTCGCAGCTGCGGCAGGGAGTCGGCCGGGTCGGCCATGATCACTTCGAGCTCGACTGCCGGATGGCGTTCACGGAAGGCCGCGATGGCGAGGGGCACGACTGTCGCGGCCGCGCTGGCGAACGTGGCGAGGCGCAGCCGGCCGGCGTCGAGCCCGGACAGCGCGCGCAGCTCGGTCTCCGCGTCGCTGAGACGGGCGAGGATGGTCTCGGTGTGCGCGACCAGCAGGTGTCCAGCGTCCGTGAGCTGAATCCCGCTCGGGAGGCGCCGCACCAGCGTCATCCCGGTCTCGGCCTCCAGGGTGGCGATCTGACGTGAGATCGCCGGTTGGGTGTAGCCGAGTGACTCGGCCGCGGCCGAGAACGACCCCCGCAGCCCCACCTCGCGCAATACGTGCAGACGTCTCACGTCGAGCATGACCTCAAGTTATACCCCCTCCAGCAAATCCCTATTTGCGTTTATGGCCTCCCAATGCCAGATTGGTCGAGACGATGATCGACCTCGATCCCCCGATCACGATGCGCACGGCGTCTGTGAGGGACGGCACCGGGCTGGTGCGCTTGGCCGCGCTCGACAGCGCAGCCGTCCCGCCCGCGCCGCTGGTGGTCGTCGAGGTCGACGGCGAGCTCAGGGTCGCGATGTCGCTGCTCGACGGCACCACGATCGCCGACCCGTTCTCCCCCACCGCCGAGGTCGTCGCCCTGCTGCGCGCTGTGGTCGAGCGCAACCGCGCCCGAGTCAAGCGCAGCCGCGAGGACCCATGCTGAGCCTGAACGAGTATCGCGAGGCGACCCACCGAGCCGAGCTCGTGCGCACGGCCCGCGCGTGGCGAGAACGCCACGCCGGCGACGCCGACGGCCGCCGCACTCTCGGCGCCGGGCGGCTGCGGGCGGTTGCGATCTTCGGCCGACGCGCCTACCCGAAGAACACCTCGGCCGTCTCGTACAGCGAGGGGTCGACCAGCTTCGGCTCGCGCAGCGCCTCGTGGAGCCCGGCGCAGACGATCTCCGTTCCTCGCAGCGCAACCATCTGCCCGAACCGCCCCCGCGCGACCGCGTCGGTGGCCGCCACCCCGAAGCGAGTGGCCAGCACGCGGTCATAGGCGGTCGGGGTGCCGCCCCGCTGGACGTGGCCGAGGATCGTCATGCGGGTCTCAAACCCGGTCCGCTGCTCGATTTCGCGCTCCAGCGCGACCGCGATGCCACCCAGCCGCACGTGGCCGAACGCGTCGGTCCCCTCCTGGGCGCTGATCACCGCCCCGTCGAGCGGCGCCGCGCCCTCGGCCACGACCACGATCGAGAACGTTCGTCCCGTGGCGTGGCGCCGGCGGATGCGGTCGCAGACCTCGTCGATGTCAAACGGACGCTCCGGAATCAGGATCACGTCGGCGCCCCCCGCCATCCCGCTGTAGGTGGCGATCCAACCGGCGCTGCGTCCCATCACCTCGACGACGATCACCCGGTGGTGTGACTCGGCGGTGGTGTGCAGGCGATCGATCGCATCGGTCGCGATCTGCACCGCCGTCTGAAACCCGAAGGTGTAGTCGGTGCCGGCGAGGTCGTTGTCGATCGTCTTGGGCACACCGACGATCGATAGTCCCTCCTCGGCGATCAGGCGCTGGGCGACGCCGAGGGTGTCCTCGCCACCCACCGCGATCAGCGCGTCGACGCCCTTCTCGGCCAGCGCGCGCCGGATACGCTCGCCGCCGTCCCTGCGCCGGCCCTCGATCTTGAACGGGTTGGTTCGGGAGGTCCCCAGGATGGTCCCGCCCCGGTGCAGGATCCCAGCGGTGTTCTGCACGTTGAGCTCGATCGCGTCACCGGCGAGCACGCCCGCCCAGCCGTTGAGAAAGCCGCACAGCTCCATCCCGTGCACGCGGATTCCGCTGCGCACGACGGCGCGGATGACCGCGTTCAGGCCGGGGCAGTCACCCCCGCCGGTGAGGATCCCGACGCGGGCCATGAGTCACTGCATCGTACGGACCGGCGCGGCGCGGACCGGGGTCGCCCCCGGTCGGCGCCGCCGGCCGCTGCCAAGTACCTACAGCTGAATCGATTTGACCTCGAGAAACTCCTCGAGGCCGAAGTGCCCCAGCTCGCGGCCGTGGCCCGACTGCTTGTAGCCGCCGAACGGAGCCAGCGGGTTGAAGGTGGCCCCGTTGATCTCCACCTGGCCGGTGCGCAGGCGCCGAGCAACCGCACGGGCGTGCTCGGGATCCGACGACCACACTCCGCCCGCGAGGCCATAGATGGTCCCGTTGGCGATGTCGACCGCCTCGTCCTCGGTGTCGTAGGGGATCATGGCCAGGACCGGGCCGAAGATCTCCTCCTGGGCGATCGTCATGTCGGGCCGGACGTCGGAGAACACCGTCGGACGCACGAAGTAGCCCCGGTCGAGCCCCTCGGGGGGCTCGGCGCCCCCGGCGACGAGCTTCGCCCCCTCCTCCTGGCCCTTGATGATGTAGTCGCGCACGCGCTGGCGTTGCGCGTCGGAGACCAGCGGCCCCAGCGTCGTGCCCTCCTGGAAGGGGTCGCCGACCTTGATCTGCTCGAGCGCCGCCGCGGCGATCGCCTCGGCCTCGGCCAGGCGCTCGCGCGGGACCAGCATGCGGGTGAGCGCGCTGCACGTCTGCCCCGAGTTCAGGAAGCACTTGCCGATGCCGTCCACCACCGCCTTCTGGAGGTCGGCATCCGAGAGCACGACGTTCGGGGACTTGCCGCCCAGCTCGAGCGCCACGCGCTTGACCGTGTTGGCGGCGACCTCGGATACGCGCTTGCCGGCCCGCGTGGACCCGGTGAAGGAGATCATGTCGACCTGCGGGCTCGCGGCCAGGGCCTCGCCCACCACCGGCCCGTATCCGGTGACGAGGTTGAACACTCCCGCCGGCGCCCCGACCTGCTCGAGGATCTCGGCCAGCACGAACGCGTTGAGCGGCGTGATCTCGCTCGGCTTGCTCACCACGGTGCAACCGGCGGCCAGCGCCGGCGCGACCTTGGCGGCGATCTGGTGCAGGGGATAGTTCCACGGCGTGATGGCGCCGATCACCCCCACGGGCTCGCGCACGATCAGCGAGTTGCCCACCTGCTCCTCCCAGGCCAGACCCTCCATGAGCGCGGGCATGGAGGCAAACGTCATCGTGGGCAGGCCCACCTGGATCATCGTGGAGAGACCGATCGGCATTCCCACCTCGCGCGATATGAGCGCGGCGAGCTCCGCGCTGCGCTCGCCCAGCGCCTGGGCGACGGCCTGGCAGAGATCGACCCGTTGCGCCGCCGGGGTCTGCGACCAACTCTCGAACGCTCCCCTGGCCGCGTCCGCCGCCCGCTCGACGTCCTTGGCCGTGCCCTCGGGGACGCTGCCGATCAGCTCCTCGGTGGTGGCATCGAGCACGTCGATCGTCCCCTTGCCGTCGGGAGCGACCCACTCCCCGCCGATGTAGAGCTTGTCGCGCACGATCGGCTCGCCGTGCGGGTGCTCCCCCGCCGGCGGCTTGGTGGGTGTCTCGGTCGCCATCTCGTCCTCCTCGTTCTATTAACGGTTAATAAGGGGGGTTGCCGCGGTTACCGACTGGGCGCCGGCGGTCTGGTCCGTGGCGCCCAGCATCGCCTCGGCGGTGCGATGTGCGAGCGCCATGATGCTCACCATCGGGTTGGTCCCCGACGGGGTCGGGAAGGCGCTGGCGTCGCCGATCCATACGCCGGGGGCGTCGTGCAGCTCGCCCCACGGCCCGGCCACCGAGGTCTGGGGGTCGGTTCCCATCCGGCACGTGCCCATCTGGTGCGCGCTGAACAGCCGGTGGCCGCCGGCGCGCAGCGGAATGCGCTGAATGCGGGCCACGAACGCGTCCAGGTCGTCGCCCACCCGCCACAGGGGCAGGCCCGCCGAGAGCGAAGCGATCTGGGGCGCTCCCGCGGCCTGGTGCATGCGCACCAGCGCGTCCATGCCGTGGCGCAGGTTGCGCTGGTCGATCTCGTCGCTGATCGCGTAGAACGGGACTGCTTCGCCGCGCGCGTCGAGCACGACCTGTCCGTGGCCGTGGTCGCGGGTGAGCGCGATGAACGTCGACCCGTAGCGGACCTGCGACATCAGCTGCTTGTGCTGCTCACCCGAGGTCCAGGGCACCGCGGAGCCGGTGGTGGCGGGTGCGTACTGGGCGCTCTCGATCAGGAAGCCGTGGCCGTCTCCCAGGTTGGCGAACTCGTCGCACAGCCCCGCCTGGGGAGCTCCCCACCAGGCGCGTTGATCCTCCCCGTAGATGCCCAGCACGGCCACGCAGGGGTGCAGGCGCAGGTACTGGCCGGCGGCCGGACCCCCGATGCCCGACCGCAGCAGCAGGGCCGGGGACTCGAGCGCGCCACCGGCGACGACGACCTGGGGCGCGCGCACGCGCACCGCCGACTGGCGCCCGTCGGCTCCGGTGTAGACGGCCTCGACGCCCGCGGCGCGGCCGCCGTCGAGCAGGATGCGCTGGGCCCGGCAGCGCACGACGATCTCCGCGCCGTGCTCCACCGCGTCGCGCAGGAAGGTCTTGGTCGTGCTCTGCTTGCTGCCCGACTGGTCGCCGAAGCCCAGGTAGCCGGCCGACTCCGGCGTGTAGGTGCCGGGATCGGTGTTGCGCACGATGGTCCGAAAGCTCCACTCCAGGCGCTCGCAGGCCTCGTTCATGCGCTGGTGCGGTCCGTTGTACTCGCTGCAGCCGTCGGTGGCCCCGATCCGGCCCAGGACGACGTCGAGGTGCCGGTCGTACTCGGGCCCGTCGACACCCTCCAGCCCGTACTCGCGCGCCCACTGCTCGCGTACCCAATCGGTGGTGCGCAGGCAGTTGGTCCAGTTGATCGTCGTGCCGCCGCCCAGGGTGGCGCCCGCGTACAGGCTGATGTTGCCGTCGGCGGTCGGCGTGGGGCCCCCGCGCCAGTACATCTCCTGGTAGGCCTTGAGCTCGAGCTGGGCGAAGTCGGCCTCGTTGTAATAGTCGCCCGCCTCGAGCACGATCACGCGCTGGCCGTTGGACGCCAGCGTGCCCGCGATCACTCCCCCGCCCGCGCCCGAGCCCACCACGCACACGTCGGCCTCGAGCTCGACCCCATCGCCCTCGGGCGTCAGCGGCGAGATCTCCTTGGGACGGTCGGGCGGCGCCGACACCGGCCCGGGGTAGCCGAACACGTCCCAGTTGGGGTTGCGCAGAGTC
>DASZHF010000062.1:0-5517 GCA_035938095.1 Solirubrobacteraceae bacterium | reverse complement strand
TTGATGACCTCCTTCTTGGTCCGGAACGCCTCGAGCTTGGCGCGCATCTTCTGCTCGGAGTCCACGAGCTTCTCCTGCTGGCCCTCGAGCTCGGCCACCTGCTGGTCGAGCCCCTGGAGCTCGGTCTGGATTCCGGTCTTGCGCGTGAGCGCCTGGCGGGCCAGGTCCTCCTGCCCGGCCGCCAGCGCCTGGCGGGCCTGGGTGTCGAGCTTGACCACCTGCTGCTGGAGTTGCCCCTCCTGCATCTGCAGGCGCTTCTTGGACGTGACGACGTCCGCGATGCCCTTCTTGACGTTCTGGAGCAGCTCGAGCTGCTTGGTGTAGCTGTAGTCGAGGGTCTCGGCCGGGTCCTCCGCGCGGTCAAGCAGCTTGGAGATCTTCGCCTTCACAACGGTGGACATGCGTCCGGCCAAGCCGGGCATTCAGCTTCCTCCTAGGTCACGATCGGTCATAGCCTGAGCACCGAAGGGTAGCCCAGGCGCGACGGCCGCTCTCATCGAACGGCGAGGGTCGCTCGTCAACGGGCGGGGACGAACCGGTCCCCCAGCCGCCGGCAACGGCCGGTCCACGTCCCGGGCGTCGAAACCGGTCCTAGAGCCCGGTCGGGTGGCGCGCGTCGTAGCCGGAGTTGGAGTGGCGCAGGGGGCGCCAGCGCGGCCCCGACCCCGAGGAAGCGTGGGGATCGTCCGCGGAGCTGGTGTCGAAGCGGATGCCCGCCACGTCGACGTATGCGTGACCGGGGTTCGTGTAGACGGTGATCCACATCCCGGGTCCGGTGTCGCCCCAGCTCTCGAAGTCCGAGGAGGCGAGCGGGCTCTTCACGAGCTGTGCGCCGTGGAGGGCGTAGGACACGCTCCCCGAGCAGTCGTAGGCGCTGTCGTGGAAGGACTGGTGGCCCCCGCCGTACCGGTAGGGCATGCCGACGATCTTGTTGGCCGCCTGGATGACCGCGACGACCTCGGGCGGAGCGCCGGCGGGCGGGTAGGCCAGCCCGTTGACGATCTGGGCCTTCGGGCCGGCGACCGGAGGAGCGGCGTCGTAGTAGCCGACTCCGGACTTGAGGTGGCGAGCGTGGTGTCCACGCCGGTGGCGGGAGCGGTGCCCGTACTGGGAGGCGCCCGTCGTCTGGGCCCCGGCGTAGTCGTTGGCCTGCGTCCCGCCGCCCGTCGAGGCGGCGCCGGTCGAGTCCTGCGCGTACGCGACCGCCGCGTCTACCACGGTAAGGATCAGCGCCATGCTGAGCAACCAAAGGGCTCGCGCCCGCACGTCCACCTCTTTCGTCGGCCTGCGGGGTTAGCTGACGGGCTAGCGCTGAAAGAGCCTGCGCTTCTCGCGGGTTCACCACGAGATTCGCCCCAACAACTTGGGTCCCCCGTTCCTCGGCTTCTGACCGAGGATTCGGCGTTGATCGCGGCACCCTAGCAAAGTGCACGGCGCCTTGCGAAACGTTATGAAAAGTGGCCCTTGGACGCTGGGCCAGGGGACACGGGGGCGGGAAAAAGTACCCAGATGCGGGCAAAAAGCGCACGACGCGAACAAGGCGCGCGACGCGAACGCCGTTCGTGCCCAAGCGCACGAACGGGAGGCCGTGGGGTTCGCGCACGAACGGGGGGCGGTTGGTGTTCGCGCACGAACGCGAGGCGGTCGGTGCTCGCGCACGAACGCGAGGCGGTTGGTGTTCGCGCACAAACGGGAGGCGGTTGGTGTTCGCGCGAAGCGCGTGGACGCGGCGAGCTCTAGGGGTACAGCTGCTCGCCGTGCTCGTCGGTGACGACGATCGCGTCGACCGGACAGTTCTGGGCCGCCTCGAGGATCTCCTCGATGCCGGCCGCGTCGGGGTCGATGACCCGCGCCTTGTCCTCCTCGTCGAGGACGAAGACGTCGGGCAGGGTGTCGACGCAGTCGCCGAACCCGTAACAGAGCGCACGATCGACTTCGACGGCTATGCGGTTGCGATTCGAGACCTCGGCGGGCATCTCTGGCCAGCGTAGCTGGCGCCAGGCGGAGCCCGTTGGGGGGCGGAGCCCCTCCTATGTCAGCGCGCGGGCACCGCGGCGAGCGGTGCCTTCGCCACCTGGCCGTTCGCCGGGACGCGCCCGTTGGCCGACGCCGGGACCGGCGCCGCCTCGTCCTGCTCCTCGGCCTCGCGCTGGGCGCGCCGCGCGGCGGTCTGCATGCGGGCGATGACCAGCCGCTGGATCTCGGCCGTGCCCTCGAACAGCTGGAAGATCTTGGCGTCGCGGAACCACTTCTCCAAGGGATGGTCGGTGAGCGAGGCCTCGGGGCCCACCAGGTCCATCAGGGTCGTGGTGGCCCACATGGCGACGTCGCCGGCCTTGAGCTTGCTCATCGACCCCTGGCCCCCGGTCATCGGCATGCCGTTGCGACCCATCCACGCCGCCCGCCAGACGAGCAGGCGGGCCGCGTCGATCTCGGTCGCGACGTCGGCGAGGACCTGCTGGATGCGCTCCTGCTCGAGCAGCGGTCCACCGACGTCGCTGCGGCCCTCCAGGTAGTCCTGCGTCCACTCGTATGCGGCGCGGGCGATACCGAGGGCCGAGGCGCCGACGGCGGGACGCGTGACCTCGAAGGTGGCCAGGGCGTTGGAGGGGCCCGAGCGCTTCCCGGAGCGGGCTCGCTCGAGCTTGGCGTCGAGTTTGTCGAGTCCGCCCAGGAGGTTGTCGAGGGGGATGCGGACGTCCTCGAGCACCACCTCGGCGGTCTGGGAGGCGCGGATCCCGAGCTTGTCCTCCTTCTTGCCCATCGACAGGCCGGGGGTTCCCTTGGGCACGATGAAGGAGGCCTGTCCCCGGTGCCCGAGCTTGGGATCGATGGTGGCCACGACGACGTTGACGTCGGCGAGGCCGCCGTTGGAGATGAAGACCTTGGTGCCGTTGAGGACCCACTCGTCGCCGTCGCGGCGGGCGGTGGTGCGCAGCGAGCTCACGTCGGAGCCGGCGCCCGCCTCGGTCACCGCGTAGGCGCCGAATCTGATCTCGTCGCCCAGGCCGTAGCACTCGGGCACCCACCGAGCGATCTGCTCGGGGGTGCCGGAGGCGGCGATCCCGGCGGCGGCGAGCGAGGACGCGCTGATGGCCAGGGCGATCCCGGCGCAGCCCCAGTGCAGCTCCTCGGCGTAGATCACCATCAGCATCCCGTGAGAGTCAGAGCCCATGCGCTGGAGGAGGTCGAGGCCGTGCAGGCCCCGCCGGCGGGCCTCGTGCACGATCTCGTAGGGCACGGCCTGCTCGCGGTCGTAGTAGGCGGCGGCCGGCCGCATGACGTCGCGGGCGAAGGCGTGGCACTGGCGCTGGAACTCCAGCTGCTCGTCTGTGAGGCGGAAGTCCACTGACAGTCCCTTTCTGTCGGCCGGCGGCCCCGTCTGGCGGGCCGCTCGCGGCTGGTTGACTGGCCAGTCAACCAATGCCCAGGATACCTGACCGGGAAGCGCCAGAGGGGGTGGATTCGGGGCCCTGCGAGGGGTGGAACCAGGCCCGGGCGAGGGGCGGACAAGGGCCCGGGAAGCGGGTGGGCGACCGGATTGCGGGCGGTAATGTGCCCCAGCCGATGGCGCGATCGATCACTGTCCCGGTCCTTGTCGCGAGCCTCCTGCTGGCGGCGGGTTGCGGGCCCTCGCAGACCCGCGGAACGGGTCCCGTGGGAGGGCTCCGGGGCCGGGAATCCGCGGCCGCCCAGCGACTTGGCTTCCCCGCCTTCGCCACGAAGAACACGACTCGCGTCGGTGGGGCCGATCCGACCGCGGACGCGGCCGGAGTGGCCCGTGCGGTCTATCCCTCGGTTTCGGACGCAACGCGCCCTCGGGTGGTGGCGCTCGCCGACTCCAACGGGGTGCCCGGCTCGCTGGCCGCGGCCGTCCTCATGAGCGCGCCGTTGCGCGCCCCGGTGCTGCTCTCCGACGGACCCAACCTGCCTCCGGCCAGCGCCGAGGCGCTCAAGGCTCTGGCCCCCACCGGAGCCACCGAGGCCGGAGGAGCCCAGGTGATCCGGGTCGGCGACGTCGCCAGTCCGGCGGGCCTGAAGACGGCCAACATCTCCGGCTTTGACATGTTCGCGCTCGCCCGCGCCGTGAACACCTTCATGACCCGGATCCGGGGGCATCCGAGCACCCAGGTCGTGGTGGTCAGCGCGGACAGTCCCGCCTACGCCATGCCGGCAGCGGGGTGGGCGGCCAAGAGCGGCGACCCGATCCTGTTCGTGACCCGGGACGGTGTACCCGACCAGACCCGCATGGCGCTGCTCGAGGATCAGCAGCCCAAGATCTACGTGCTCGGCCCGGGCACGCTGATCCCCGAGAGCGTCGTGAACACGCTCCGGGGCCTGGGCACGGTCAAGCGGATCCGGGGCCCGGATCCGGTGACGAACTCGGTCGCCTTCGCCCGTTACTACGACGGATCGTTCGGCTGGGGCGCGGTCGACCCGGGGCACGGGCTGGTGTTCGCCAACGAGTCCCAGCCGTTAGATGCGCTGGCGGCCGCGCCGCTGTCGGCGTCGGGCACCTATGGTCCGCTGCTCGTGCTCGACAACCCCGACCAGCTGCCGGTGCTGCTCAGCGACTACCTGCTCGACATCCAGCCCGGATATCGCTTCGATCCGGTGCGCGGCGTGTACAACCACGGATGGCTGATCGGCGATGAGACGTCGATTTCGCTCGCGCTCCAGGCCACGATCGACGCCGAGCTCGAGATCGTGCCCGTGAGCGGCAAGACCCAGCGCGCGGCGCCCCCGACCGGCCCCGTGGTTCCGGTGTCGCCGGCGCAGCCCCCCGGGCCGTCCGGCGGCGCCAGCGGCCCCGCGGGTCCCCCGGGCGCGAGCGGTCGGGGCGGCGCGAGCGGCGCGACGGGAGCGGGGACCACCGGCGCGGCCAAGCCCAAGGCGAAGGGCAAGCGGTGAGCGAGGCCGAGAACCCGGCCCGCGATCCCCGCAGCCACGAGGTCACGGTCGAGGACGTGCGCCAGCTGGTGGGCGCCTCCACCCCTCACTTCGCGCTGCAGATACGCAACCGGATCGCGGCCCTGATCCGCGACCTGCCCCCCGACCACCCGGCCCTCATCGAAGGCGAGCGTGAGATCGCGAGGCTCGAGCGCCTGGGCCTGCTGGGCGAGTTCCGTGGCGACCCGGGCGAGGGCGAGCGCCCGCTGCCGTCGCTCGTGATCGAGGGCGAGCCCTAGCCCGGAGTTAGGCCGCGGGCACCGGGCGGCGCTCGGGCGCCGGCAGCTCGGCGCCGACCGACTCGACCTCGCCGTCGACGCCGGCCAGGTGGGCCACCCGGCGCCGGTGCCAACGGGGATCGCCGAACGCGTGCAGGTTGGCGCGCCCGCGCTTGAGGAAGAAGTGCAGGTCGTGCTCCCAGGTGAACCCGATTCCGCCGTGGACCTGAAGCGCCGCCGCCGCCACGCGCCAGCCGGCCTCGCTCGCATAGGACTTGGCCATCGCCGCCGCCAGGGCGCCGCTCTCCGGCTCGTGATCCAGAGCCCAGGCCGCGTACAGCGTGACCGA
>DASZHF010000061.1:0-45186 GCA_035938095.1 Solirubrobacteraceae bacterium | reverse complement strand
ACTTCCGCCTCGGCCGCCGCCACCGGACCGTCGAACAGCGCACGATGGCGGGCGGCAAGGGCGTCAACATCGCGCGGACCCTGAAGGCGCTCGGGCAGCCCGTGATCGCCACCGGCTTCGCCGGCGGCGCGACGGGCACGCATATCGTCGAGCAGCTGACGGAAGAGTCGATCCTCAACGACTTCGTGCGCATCCGCGCCGAATCGAGGACCAACATCTCCGTGCTCGATCCGACCAACGGCGAGCAAACCGAGATCAACCAGCGCGGCCCCGTGGTGACTCCCAAGGAGGTCGAGCTCTTTCGCGACAAGTTGCTGTACCTGGCCCGGGGAGCGGCGATCGTGGTCATCGCGGGTTCCCTGCCGGGTGGCGTGGAGGCCGAGCTCTACGCGACGCTCATTCGTGAGCTGCACAAGCTCAACGTGGTGACCGTGGTCGACACCGACGGCGATGCCATGCGCCACGCCGTCCGGGCCGACCCCAGCGTCGTGTCGCCCAACGTGCTCGAAGCCGAGGAGCTCGTCGGCCACGAGTTCAACGACGACCGCGACCGCGCCGCGGCCGTTCAGGAGATCGTGGCGCTGGGCGCGCGCGAAGCGATCATGACCGTCGACGACGGATGCTTCGCCCAGGTGCTGACGCCCGACGGTCCGTCCGAGCTGCGCCGCGCATCCATCGAGCGCCGCGAGCCGGTGGCCGCGATCGGATCCGGGGACGCGTTCCTCGCCGGTTATGTGGCCGCTCGCTACGGCGGCGGATCTCCCGATGACTGCCTGCGCTTCGGCGTCGCGTGCGGGACCGAGTCCACACGCCACCTGGGTGCCGGAGTGCTGGACCCACGCGAGGTTGACCGCTTGGTGGGCGAGGTCGTGGTCGAGACCGTCTCGGCGCCGGCGCCGGTCGGCTGAGTCCGGTCGTACGGCGTTCAGAGTCCGCTCCTACGGCCCTCTGAGTCCGCTCCTACGGCGCTTTCGCGCGCCCGGGCGTCGTCCGGGCGTTGATATCCTCGATCTCTGCCTGCCCTGCCCTGCGACGACCCGATCCTCGATCGGCATGCCGCCTCTCCCGGCCCCGCCTGCGCGGGGTTTTTTGGTCTCCCACCCGGGCGTCCGCGCCCCTCGTTTGCTGTCCCACACCGGCTTTCACGCCCCCTCTTTCGTCCGCCTCTAGACCTAGGATTCTCCAATGGAAGTTGAGATCGGCCGCGGGAAGAAGGCCCGCCGCGCCTACGGGTTCGACGACGTCGCGATCGTGCCCTCGCGGCGCACGCGCGACCCCGACGACATCGACATCTCCTGGAAGCTCGGCGACTACCGCTTCGAGCTTCCGCTCCTGGCCGCCGCCATGGACGGCGTGGTCTCGCCCGAGACCGCCGGCATCGTCGGCCGCCTCGGCGGCCTCGGGGTCCTGAACCTCGAGGGGATCTTCACCCGTTACGAGGACGCCGAAGAGCAGCTCGACCGGATCGCCGGACTGCCTCCGGAGATCGCCACCCGGGAGATGCAGGAGATCTATCAGGCCCCGGTCCAGCCGGACCTGATCGCCCAGCGCATCCGCGAGATCAAGCAGCACGGGGTGGTCGCGGCCGCATCATTGACTCCCCAGCGAGTGCTGCGCTACTACGAGGTCGCGCTCGAGGCCGGTCTGGACATACTCGTGATCCAGGGGACAGTCGTCTCCGGCGAGCACGTCTCATCCTTCTCGGAGCCGCTCAACCTCAAGGAGTTCATCCCGACGCTCGATGTCCCCGTGCTGGTGGGCGGCTGCGCCTCCTACTCGACCGGTCTTCACCTCATGCGCACCGGCGCGGCGGGCGTCCTGGTCGGCGTCGGCCCGGGTGCGGCCTGCACCACGCGCGGAGTCCTGGGCATCGGGGTCCCCCAGGCCACGGCCATCGCCGACGTCGCCGCGGCCCGCTCGACTCACATGCTGGAGACCAGCGACTACTGCCAGGTGATCGCCGACGGCGGCATGCGCAACGGAGGCGACGTGGCCAAGGCGATCGCCTGCGGGGCGGACGCAGTCATGCTCGGCTCGCCTCTGGCCCGCGCCTTCGAGGCGCCCGGCCGGGGATTTCACTGGGGCATGGCCACCTTCCATCCCACCCTGCCCCGCGGAGCTCGCGTGGCCACCACCCAGAACGGGACCCTCGAGGAGATCCTGGTCGGCCCCGCGCACGAGAACGACGGCACCTTCAATCTCATGGGCGGCCTTCGCACCTCGATGGCGACGTGTGGTTACAAGGACATCGCGGAGTTCAACCGGGCCGAGCTCATGGTCGCCCCGGCTCTTCAGACCGAGGGCAAGCAGCTCCAACGCCAGCAGGGCGTCGGGATGGGAGCCAACGGCAAGGCGGCCCTGCTGGTCAACGAGTAGTGCCAAGCAGCTCCGTGACCGCGGCCACCGCCGCCCACAAACATCCGCAGCCCACCGCCCCCGCCGACCGGCCGCGCGCCATCGACGAGGTCGTCGTCCTGGACTACGGGGGACAGTACTCGCAGCTGATCGCACGTCGCGTGCGCGAATGCGGAGTGTTCTCCGAGCTGCTCCCCCACCACGTGCCGGTCGACGAGATCGCCCGGCGCCAACCGAAGGGGCTGATCCTCTCGGGCGGACCTGCTTCGGTCTACGCCGACGGGGCGCCTGCGCTCGACCGGCGCCTGCTCGAGCTCGGGATTCCGGTGCTGGGCATCTGCTACGGGATGCAGCTCCTGGCCGCCGAGCTGGGGGGTCGGGTCGAGGGTGCCGAGGTGGGGGAGTTCGGTCGTTCGGAGCTCACCGTCATCGAGCCGGGGCGCCTGCTGGCCGGCCTGCCGGTCCAGCAGACGTGCTGGATGTCGCACCGCGACACGGTCTTCGAGGCGCCGCCGGGCTTCACGGCGCTCGCGTCCTCGACGGGGTCGCCCGTGGCCGCCATCGAGGACCAGAGCCGGGGCATCTACGGAATCCAGTTTCACCCCGAGGTGGTGCACACCCCATACGGACGGGAGGTGCTCAGCCGCTTCCTGCTCGACGTCTGCGCGTGCGACGGCAGCTGGTCGGCCGCCTCGATCGTCTCCGAGCAGATCCGGCGCGTGCGCGAGCAGGTGGGGGACGGATCGGTCATCTGCGGCCTGTCCGGAGGCGTCGACTCGTCGGTCGCCGCGCTGCTCGTGCACCGCGCGGTCGGCGACCAGCTCACGTGTGTGTTCGTGGACCACGGCCTGATGCGCAAGAACGAAGGCGAGCAGGTGATCCACGCCTTCCGCGACACGTTCAAAGTGCCGCTCGTGGCCGTCGACGCCGAGGAGCGCTTCCTCACCGCCCTGCGGGGCGTGTCGGACCCCGAGACCAAGCGCAGGATCATCGGCGCCGAGTTCATTCGGGTTTTTGAGGAGGAGGCCGAGCGCCTTGGAGAGAGGGACGCCGTGGACGGGGCTCGCTTCCTGGTTCAGGGAACCCTCTACTCGGACGTGATCGAGTCCGGGGGCGGCACCGGCGCCGCCACGATCAAGTCCCATCACAACGTCGGCGGGCTGCCCGCGGACCTGCGCTTCGAGCTGGTGGAGCCCCTGCGGTCGCTGTTCAAGGACGAGGTCCGCGCGGTGGGCGCCGAGCTCGGCCTCCCCGAGCGGCTGGTGTGGCGCCAGCCCTTCCCGGGACCGGGCCTGGCCATCCGGGTCGTGGGCGGAGAGGCCACTCGGGACCGGCTGGACCTGCTCCGCGACGCCGATCACATCCTCCAGGAGGAGATCCGCCGGGCCGGTCTGTACCGCGAGCTGTGGCAGTCGTTCTGCGTGCTCCCCGAGATCCGCACGGTGGGGGTCCAGGGCGACGAGCGCACCTACGGGCGGGTGGTGGCGATCCGCGCGGTGACGAGCGACGACGCCATGACCGCCGATTGGGCCCGTCTGCCCTATGACCTGCTCGAGACGATCGCTTCGCGCATGATCAACGAGCTCCGCGACGTCAACCGGGTCGTGCTCGACATCACCTCCAAGCCCCCGGGCACGATCGAGTGGGAGTAGGAGCCGGGTACCGCAGCCCGCACGCCCCCAAAAAAATAAACCCGCACCAGCCCGGATCGGATAGGTTCCGCCGGGTCGCGCACGTCCCGGTGCGCCCTGACCATTTCATGAGAGGACGTGCGTTGCCCCGGAACCGTTCACTGTCGCGCTGGATGCCGGTCGGCTTCCTTGTCGTCGGGTCGCTCTCGCTGGCCGCCTGCGGCAGCTCCAGCAAGAAGACCACCTCGAGTGCCCCCGCCAGCAGCGGGCAACCGAATGTTCTCGCGCTCAGCATCAGCGAAACCGGGCAGACGGCGAAGTACACGGCGCCCACGTCGGTCGCGGGCGGCCTGGTCAACCTGCAGCTGACCAACAAGGGTCAGGCGCCTCACGCCGCCCAGCTGATACGCATCGACGCCCCTCACACCCTGGCCCAGGCCGAACAGGCTCTGGGCTCCAACAGCCCCAAGACGCCGGCCTGGATTCACTTCGCCGGCGGCGTAGGGCGCACCCCTCCGGGCCCGCCCGCCAGCGCCTTCGTCAATCTGTCGCCCGGGCAGTACATCGTGGCCGACTTCGGGCCCGGACCCGGCCAGCCGGCCATCGCCCAGCTCAAGGTGACACCGGGCCAGACCGGCACCCTGCCCGCCACGGCGACGACGGTGACCGCCGCGAACCCCAGCAAGGACCACTACAAGTGGCAGATCAGTGGGCCGCTGAAGGTCGGCACCCAGCTCGTTACCTTCGACAGCAAGGGCACGAAGGCGCTTCACCTCATGGCTGGAGCCCTCGTGACCGGCAATCCGAGCACCGCCACGATCATCGCCTCGCTCAAGCGGTCGAGCGGGAAGGGATCGCCACCCCCCTTCGTCGACCGGAGCACCATCTTCGGGGGCGCGTCGCTCGACGGTGGCGGCACAGAGGTCACACCGCTCGTCCTCTCCAAGCCGGGCACCTACGTACTGTTCTGCCCGCTCACGGACCGCAACGGCGGCAAGCCTCACTTCGAGGAGGGTCTGCTCACCAAGGTCACAGTCAAGTAGTCGTCACCCGGGTCACTGTCAAGTAGTCGATATGGTGCCCGCCCAGCGCGCAGCCGAGGCTGGCTGCGCTTGGAATGTCGGTGGCCAGCGAGGAGGGAGCAGATGCCCGTCGGAGCTGCATTGAGGGGCGCCAAGCCCGCCAGCCTGGTGGCAATGGTCGTGCTGGCGCTCGCCGGCTGCGGCGGCACCAGCCCCAAGAAGACCACCACCGGCGCGACGCCCGCCACGCCCGGCGCCGCCAACACGGTGCCCCTGAGCATCTCCGAATCGGGAACGACGGCCAAGTTCACGGTTCCCGCCTCGGTCAAGGGCGGTCTCGTCCAGCTCGAGCTGACCAATAAGGGGAAGTCGCTCCACTCCGCCCAGCTGATCCTCGTCTCTCCCGGACACACGGTGGCCCAGGCGCTTCAGTCCCTCGGTGCCAACAGCTCCAAGACGCCGAGCTGGGTCCACGCCGAGGGAGGCCTGGGAGTCGTCGGCCCCGGTCTGACCACGGGCGCGACGCTCAACCTCCCGGCGGGGACCTATCTCGTCGTCGACCTGGGCGGGCCCCGCACCGCGGGGCCTCCGGCCTACGCCACGTTCACCGTCACGCCCGGCACGACCGGCGCCCTGCCGAGCACGCCGACGACCGTGACCGCGGCGTTCGTGAGCAAGGACAAGTACAGGTGGCAGGTCAGCGGGGCCTTGCAGCGCGGGGTGGGCCTCGTGACGTTCAAGAGCAAGGGCAAGGCGACGCTTCACCTGATCGGAGTCGCCCGGCTGACCGGGACCGCCACCAAGGCGCAGATCATCGCGGCGCTCAAGAGCAACGGCGCGCCGCCGCCGTTCGTGGATCGCACCAGCCTTTACACCAGCGCAAGCCTCGACGGGAACAAATCGCAGGTCACGCCGCTTCCGCTGCTCAATCCCGGCAAGTACATCCTGTTCTGTCCGCTCAAGGACCGCGCCGGGGGTAAGCCGCACTTCGAGGAAGGCCTGCTCACGACGGTAACCGTCAAGTAGCGTCCCCGCCGGGCGTTCAGCCCCCGGGCGGAATCACGTACACCCGCTGGTCGGTCAGGAACTGGCCCCGATCGGCAGGGTTTGAAGGTGGCGATCGGTAGACGTCGAGGTGGCGCCCGATGATCGCGCCGCCCGTGTCCTGGGCGAGGAACCAGCCGCCGCCATGGTCACGGTAGGCCGGGATGAAGATGCGGCTGCCCCGGGGAATCAGCCGTGGATCGACGGCGACGCTGTGGTAGTAGCGCAGGCGCAACGACGCACCCGGCGCGAAGCTGGTCCCGCCGTAGCCACCGCGCCAGCGGCCAGCGCCTTGGGACCATCCGCCGACCTGGAAGGGGAACGTCACGGCGCCGTTGCTGTTGCGCCAGCCCCCGGCGCGCCAGTACGGGATGCCCCGGCTCCAATGAGCTGCACATCTTCCAGGACGCGTCGCTCGCCCGGCGGCGTTCACCCAGCCCACATTGCCGAGGTCGTGGATGTGGACCTTGCGTCCGCTGAGGTCTACTCCATCCCCCTCCATCGACACGCCGCGCGCCGAGTACAGAAAGTCGGCCCGATGGCGGCCCGGCAGTCCGGGAGCCTTGACCTTGCGTCCGCTGAACCACCGCTCGGGCGCCGGGTAGTACTCGGTGATCTGAACCCGGGACAGCCAGCGGCGATGCTTGATCAGCTGCTCATGGGGTGGCTTGGCGCAAGCCCCGGCCGCGCTCGCGCGCTGGGCCCCACCGGCCCGCTTCGTCGAGCTCGCCCGCTGCGCCGCGCTCCCCCGCTGCATCGCGCTCGCCCGCTTCATTCCGGGATGGACAACGTCGCCGTGCCCGGTCGGGGCACGCGAGGCTCCGCACCCGCCCGCGAACAGGCTGAGCAGTGCGCTCGGCCAGGCGAACCTCCGCCAGTGCCACACTCGCCCAGCGTAGTGCGATCGGATCGACACCGCGGCGCACTCGACGACACCGCTCCACCCGAGCTCCAAGGCTCACCGGGCGCCGTGGGAAGATTCCTCGCTCCGCCGGCGTCTTAGGGGGTAACCGCCCTTTGCAGAGGAGAGGCCGATGAAACCCAAGCACGCGATTCCATCACTGGTGCTCGCGGCGGTACTCGCCGGCGTGGGCATGGCCCAGGCTCAGTACGGCTCCCCGCCCGGTTACAGCTACCCGCCCGCAGGGCCGACCGGCCCATACGGACCGACGGGACCATCGGGCCCGTACGGGCCCACCGGCTACACCGGCCCCACCGGGCCTACCGGCCCGACCGCTCCGGCGCCCGCGAAGGTCTCAGTACGGAGCAGCAAGCTGGGGAAGATCCTCGTCGACGGGAGCGGCCGGACCCTGTATTTCTTCTCACTCGACACCGGCGGCCAGAGCTATTGCACCGGCGTCTGCGCCCAGAGCTGGCCTCCCCTGCTCACGAGCGGCAGCCCCCAACCGGGCCGCGGCGTCAAGCACGGAAAGCTCAAGACCGTCGCCCGCGCCGACGGCACCCAGCAGGTGACCTACGCCCAGCATCCGCTGTACACCTTTGCCGGTGACAGCGGGTCCGGATCGGTCAAGGGCCAGGCCAAGATGGAGTTTGGGGGGAAGTGGTACGCGATCTCGCGGACGGGCAAGAAAGCCAAGAAGAAGAGGGCCTGACTACCCACTTGCCCTATCATGCCCGGGTTGCCGCGCGTGCGTTTGCGTGGCCTTTTTTGAGCATGAAGACCTACGTCGCCACACCCCAGACGCGCGAGCGCAACTGGCTCGTTGTGGACGCCACCGGCCAGACGCTCGGGCGCCTGGCCACCCGCATCGCCGATGCGCTGCGAGGTAAGCGCAAGCCCGAGTACACGCCGCACGTCGATACCGGGGACTTCGTGGTCGTCGTCAATGCCGAGAAGGTCACGGTGACCGGTAACAAGCGGGCCCAGAAGCGCTACTACCGCCACTCGGGCTATCCCGGAGGCTTGAAGTCGCGTACCTTCGAGGAGATGCAATCCCGCCGTCCAGAGGAGATCATCCGCCTCGCCGTCAAGGGGATGCTGCCCCGTACCCGGCTGGGCCGCAAGCAGCTCACGAAGCTCAAGATCTACGCCGGACCGGACCATCCCCACGAGGCCCAGAAGCCCGAGCCCATGGAGACCGACGGCTCTTGACCGACCGGCCCGAAGACCAGCCCGAGGGCACCGAGTCCGGCCCCGAGCAGGAGGCCACCCCCCCCGACGCGAGCCAGGAGGGGGCCCAGCCCGACGCGAGCCAGGAGGGGGCCCAGCCCGACACAGGGCAGTCCGAGGCGCCAGAGCCAGCTCCCGCCACACCCGACCAGGAGCCGGTCGCGCAGGCTCCCGCTGGGGACGCCGAGCCACCCGCGGCCGCCCAGCAACCGCCGGCCCCCGAGCCCGAGGCACCCGCGGCCGTAGAGCCACCGCCGGCCATCGAGCCCGAACCAGCCGCGGCCGCCGAGCCACCGCCGGCCGCCGAGGCCGAGCCACCACCGGCTACCGAGCCCGCAGCCCGCGAGGAGCGGGCTCGAGAGCGGCCCGCCGTACCGGGCGCCGACCTCGAGGTCGACATCGTCCCGGAGGGAGTCGATCCCCTGGCCCGCCAGGAGGCCGAGGCGTTGTACGACGAGGATCTTGCGCCGCCCCAGGACGAGGCCGAGGGGGAGGAAGCCCCGGCCGAGGAAGCCGCCCAGCCGATCGTGGCGGCGGCGATCGACCTGGCGGCGGACGCCCGCTACAGAGCCACCGGCAAGCGCAAGACCGCCATCGCCCGCGTCATCTTGCGCCCGGGAGCTGGCAACTACACCGTCAACGGGCGGGCGCTCGACGAGCATTTCCCCCGCCCGACTCTCCAGCGCAACATCCGCCAGCCACTGGAGGCAGTGGGGTACGACGATCAGATGGACGTTGTCGCGCGCCTGCACGGCGGCGGGGTCTCCGCCCAGGCCGGAGCGTTGCGGCACGGAATCTCTCGGGCCCTGCTCGAAGCCGACCCCAACCTGCGTGGGGAGCTCAAGCGCCGTGGGTTCCTCACCCGCGATGCGCGCGCCAAGGAACGCAAGAAGGCCGGCCTGAAGAAGGCCCGCAAACGCCCGCAGTTCTCCAAGCGCTAGCCTCGCTCGCTGCACATGGCGCGCAAGCTGTTTGGCACGGACGGCGTCCGCGGTGTCGCTGGGGAGGTGCTCACCGCCGAGCTCGCTCTCGCCCTCGGGCGCGCGGCCACCAGTCAATCGGACGCTGTCCGGCCGCAGGTCCTCATCATCCGCGATACGCGCGAGTCGGGGGAGATGCTCGAGTCGGCGCTGGCCGCGGGCGTGAGCTCGGCCGGCGGGGACGTTCTGCTCGGGGGAGTGCTGCCTACGCCGGCGGCGCCGCTGCTGATCGGGCGCTACGGCTTCGATCTCGCAGCCGTCATCTCCGCCTCGCACAACCCCTACGCCGACAACGGGATCAAGTTCTTCGGCCCCGATGGTTACAAGCTCAGCGACGAGGCCGAGTCGCGGATCGAGGAGCAGGTGGTACACGCCGGGCTCGATCAGTCTCTGGCCGCGTCCGCCCGAAGCGCTAGCGCTCGACCCGCCGCGTCTGATTCCACGGGCCGCATCCGGGACCTACGCGGCACGCACGACGACTACCTGCGCGAGCTGCACGTCCGATTCTCCGAGCTGCGGCTCGACGACCTCGACGTTGTGCTCGACTGCGCGCACGGCGCCACCTATCGGGTCGCGCCCGAGATCTTTCGCCGCCTGGGCGCCCGCGTAACGACGATCGCCGACACGCCGGACGGGCGCAACATCAACGACCGCTGTGGCTCCACTCACCTCGACGCGCTCAGGCACGAGATGGCGTCGGGTGCGCACGACGTCGGCTTCGCGTTCGACGGCGACGGCGACCGCGTCCTGGCCGTGGACCGGGCCGGAGCGGTGGTCGACGGCGACGAGCTGCTCGCGCTGGCCGCGGTTCACCTACGCGCCCGTGAGCGTCTGCCCGGTCCCGGCGTCGCGGTCACGGTGATGACCAACTACGGCTTCTACCCCGCCATGAGCCGCGCGGGCATCGAGGTGGCCACGACGCGCGTCGGCGACCGTTACGTACTTGAGGAGCTGCGCGAGCGGGGCTGGTCGCTCGGGGGCGAGCAGTCCGGGCACATCATCGACCTGGGCTTCACCTCGTCCGGCGATGGCATAGCCACCGCCCTCCTGACGCTCGAGGCGCTGGCCCAGCGCGACCTGGCCGAACGTGACGCCATGGAGAAGCTTCCCCAGACTCTGGTCAACATCCGCGTGCGCGACCGGGATGCGCTCGACGCTTCCACCGCCGTCCAGGAGGCCGTCCGCGAGGCGTCGGCGAGCCTCGAGGGGCGCGGACGCGTATTGGTACGGCCGAGCGGGACCGAGCCCTTGGTGCGCGTCATGGTCGAGGCGCCCACCGACCGGGAGGCCCAGGAGGTCTGCGGCAATCTGGTCGAGATCGTCCGGGCCGAGCTTGGCTCTGGATCCTGACCGGGCGCCCGAGCGCTCCCTACCTCACCTTCACGGTCAGGCTGGCCTTCCCGAGCACGGTCCCGGCGGTGAAGTTGGTGCCGTAGAGAGCATCCAGGTCGGCCGCGGATGACGCGGTCAGCATCAGCACCGCCTGGTTGATGGTCACCATCGCGCCGCTCGTCAGCGTCGCCATCGGTGGCGTGGAAAAGCTGATCGTGGCGACCGTTTTGGCTCCGATGATCGAAACGACCCCGTTCAGCTTGCCGGTGCTTCCTACAACCACGGCCGCCTTGGTGAACGTCAGACCGCCTGTGCCGCCGCTCAGGCCGCCTGTGCCGCCGCTCAGGTGGAGGCCACCCTTCAACTTGACCCTGCCGCTCAGGCTCCCGTTCTTCGACTTGAGCTTCCCGCCGGACACCGGAAAGGTGACGCCCCCGGGCGCGGCGATCGCCGCCGACGTCGCCGGCTTCTTCGGCGTCAGGGTGGCGCCGTGTTGAGTCATTTGGCTGTAGGTCCCGGGGTCCCAAGCCAGGGTCGCGGTGCCCGAAACGATCTTGTGGCCCGCGGCGGCGGCGCCCACGGCGCCGATGGCGAGGAGCGCGCTGAGGGCGAGGAGCGCGCTCAGGGCTCCCGGGGCGATACGGCGGATGGTGCCCAGCGGTTGCACTATGCGGCCTACCCTCTCATCGTGGAGGGGCCGTGTCAAACCACGCTGGCCGAGGGGTTCTCCGCTCGACTGTTGGCCGCTGGGCTCTCGCCGCCTCCCGGGATTTGCTATTTCACCTTCACGGTCAGGCGGGCTGTCCCCAGCACGGTGCCGGCCGAAAAGTGGGTGCCGAATTCCCCATCGAGCTCCTGTGCCGACACGGACGTGAGCGCGAGCGTCGCGCGCGGGATAGTGACCGTCGCGCCGGGTTTCAGCGTCGCCTTCGGCGGCGTGGAGAAGCTGGCCGAGGCGATCGTTTCCGCGATGGTGTGCAAGGCAAATCCCCGTAGCGCGCCGCTGTTGCTTCCGGTGATGGTGAAGTGTGCCTTTGAGATATTGAAGGACGAGCCGCGAGCCTGGCTGATCCGAAGAGCGCCCGAGAACGAGATGTTGCCCGTCAGACTCCCGTTGCTCGACGTGAGCGTTCCGCCCGACGCAGGGAAGATCACGCCTCCCGGTGCGATCGACGCCGACTTGGCAGGCTTCTTGGGCGTCAGCGTGACGTGGGCTTGACTGAGCCGGTTGTGGAAGCCGGAATCGTAGGTGAGGGTTGCCTTGCCCGAATCGACTTTGTGGTTCCCGGCCGCCGCCACTGCACCCAGGACGCCCACGGGAAGCAGCGCGCCGAGCAGGCACAGTGCGCCAGCGCGGATGGCGAGCCGTGGTGGCACGATGGGGGGCGAGCATCTCACTTGCGGTGAGCTTCTGTCAACGTCGGATTCACCTGGGAAAGCGGTCGCCGCTCAGCCATCGCCCGGCAGGGGCCCATCCCTTCTCCGTGCCATCCACCCCGTCGCCACGCCCGCCGAGGCGTCGAGCCGCGCGTGAAGGCGGTGTACCGACCTCGGCGCCCACCAGTTGATCTGACCGAGTATGCGCATCAGTGCCGGCACCAGGCATGCCCGCACGACGCTGGCGTCGATCGCCACCCCGAGGGCGAGTCCCAGGGCCAACTCCTGGACCAGGAATACTCGCGAGGACACGAGTGCGAGGAGCGCCACCGCCTGGAGTAGCGCGGCGTTGGTGATCACGCGCCCGCTTCGCTCCAAGCCGAGCGCGACTGCTTCCTCGGTGCGCTCGCCCTCATCGTGCGCCTCCTTGATCCTCGACAGCAGCAGGATCGAGTAGTCGGTTGCCAGTCCGAGCGTCACGCCGATCACCACCACGCTGATGCTGGTCTCGATCGCGCGCGGCCCGTTGAAGCCGATCAGCGCGGCGATGCCCAGGAGCCGGTCTTGGAAGATCGCCACGAGCAGCCCGAACACGGCGAACAGGGTCAGGCTGTTCATCAGCAGCGCCTTGATCGGGAGCACCACGGAGTCGGTCAGCAGGAAGAAGACGATCAGCGTGAGCACGGTGACCAGTGCCAGCGCCGGCGGCGCCTGAGTCCGGATGCTCGCCTTGAGGTCGACGAAGTCGGCGATCCGTCCTCCCACCAGCAGCCGTGCGTCCAGTCGACGCAGGTCGCGCACCAACCCCTGGCTCCTGGTCGAGAGTGGCTCGTTCGTGGGAAGCACCTGCAGCAACGCGCTGCCATCGCCGGCCCGCTGCGCCTCGCTCACGAGCGCCGCACCCGGGAGCGCGGCGATGCGCTCCTCGAGGGCAGCGAGCGGGCTCGGACGCGCCAGCGGAGGCGGCACGGCGACGCTGATCGGGAAGTCCAGGTGGGGCACGAAGTCGGTCGCGATCGCGTCGGCGACGGTGCGCGACTGGAGCCCCGGCGGTAGCGCCTTCGAGTCCAGGAAGGTCGATTTCAGATGGGTTGCCGGTACGGCCGCGGCGACCAGCAGGGCCGCGGCCACGACAGCCACCGGGATCGCGCGCCACATGACCCAGTGCGAGAACCGGTACCACCAGCTCGTGCTGGGATCGGACTCGCGCCCGGCGCGGTGACCGCCCAGCCAGCGCCCGGTCTGAGGGCGATGGCCGACGAGCGGCAGCAGTGGCGGCACGACCAGGAGGGCGGTGGCGGCCGACAGCAGTGCGGTCAGAACGCCGCCGATTCCCATCGAGTAGATGAACGGCTGGGGGAAGAACAGCAGCGCGGCACAGGCGCCCGCCACGGTGGCCCCGCTGTAGAGGACCGCGCGGCCCGCCGTGGACATCGTGGCGCGGACCGCCTGCGTCCCGGGCCCGCGCCTGGCGCTCTCCTCGCGGTAGCGGGAGACGAGGAACAGCCCGTAGTCGACGGCGAGCCCGAGACCCAGCGCCAGGGCCAGGTTAAGCGCGTACACCGACACGTTCATGACCTGGCTGAGCAGTCGCAGACCCGCGAAGGTCCCAAGCACCGAGAGTCCCCCGATCGCGAGCGGCAGAGTCGACGCCGCCAGGCCGCGGAAGATGCCGACGAGCAGTAGTGCGAGCAGCGGGAACGCGATCAGCTCCGCCCGGAGGAGGTCCTGACGGACGACCCGGTTGTCATCCAGGAAGCCAACGTCGAAGCCGTCGTATTGAAGGGTGAGCGCCGCAGAGCGCACGTGCGCCCGGATGCGGTTGATGACCGGAGCTGCGACCTCCTCGCCCACCTTCCTGAAGTGGACCAGCACCAGCGCCCCGCGTCCGTCGTGGGACAGCAGGAGCGGGTCATCGCCGCCTGGACCGTACGGCGTTTGCACCTGGCCCACGCCCGGATCGCGGGTCAGCTGGGACGCCACCGCCCCGAGCGCCGCACGCGCCGCCGGAACCCTGAAGCTCTGTTTGGATCGGGCCAGCACCACCATGCCGGGCTCCGGGTCGTACCCCAGCGCGCCGTGCAGGCGTGCCGTAGCTCGGCTGCTCTGGGAGTTGGGGGTGTCGAAGCCCGCGACCTTCAGGTGATCCGGGACCGCGACGGCGAGGATGGCGAGCGCCGCGACGACGCCCAGGAAGATCAGCGCCACGCCGCGTCCCCGGCGCCGCCGTCTCGCTATCGCCACCCTCGGCCTCGCCTCTCAGAAGTCCGCGAGGACCACTCCGCCGAAGCGGCTGCTCGGCCCATGAGCCGCGAACGTAACCTCCTCCCACGGGACCTGTCAAGCGGCGCGCGGAAGGCCCGTTCGAAGGACGGCCCGGTCGAACACCCAGGGGTAGCCCTCCCTAGCCGCCCCGGCTCTGCGCTGCTATCTTCGGCCCCCGGGTCGACCCTGAACGGAGAGGGCTCTACCATCGCCTGGCGGGCGTGGCACAGGGCGGGTCGCCGGTTCACGGCAACACATAAGGAGAACGCCCGTGTGCGGCATCGTTGGCTACGTGGGTAAGCGCCCCGTTCAGGACCTTCTCCTGGCTGGCCTGCGCCGCCTCGAGTACCGCGGCTACGACAGCGCCGGGATCTCGATGATCTCCGACGAGCGCATCGAGTCGGTGCGGGCGGTCGGCAACCTAGCGGCGCTCGAGGACGCGATCGCCCGATCACTCCGAGCCGGCGATGCCGGTGCGGTCGCTCTCGCCACCCGGCCCGCGACGATTGGGATCGGGCATACGCGCTGGGCGACGCACGGGCGCGTGAGCGAACGAAACGCACACCCGCACTCCGACCCTGCCGATCGCATCCATGTCGTCGTCAACGGAATCGTCGAGAACTACATGGCGCTCAAGCAGCGACTGACCGCCGGCGGCAGCGTGTTCAGCTCGGACACTGACGCCGAGGTCATCGCCCATCTGATCGCCGATCACTTCGACGGCGACCTGCCCAGCGCCGTCCGCGCGGCTTACAACGAGCTCGAGGGGCATTACGCGTTCGTGGCCATGTCGCTGGACGATCCCGGTGTGCTCGTGGGCGCACGCAAGGAATGTCCGCTGGTCGTCGGACGCGGCGATGGCGAGCAGTTCATCGCTTCAGCCGTCCCCGCATTCCTGTCTGAGACGCGTCGCGTCCAGTACGTCGACAACGGTGAGATCGTCGTCCTCCGCGAGGACGACGTGTCGATCACCACGCCGGACGGCGCGCTGCTCGAGCGTTCGGTCGAGACGATCGACTGGGACACCGAAACCGCCGAGAAGGGCGGTTTTGAGACCTTCATGCTCAAGGAGATCCACGAACAGGCAGACGCCGTGGCCGAGACGATCGCCGACCGGACGATCCGCGAGAGCGGTGTGGACCTCGACGAGGCGGGCGCCCTGGACGAACGCATCCTGCGCGACACGCAGCGCATCGTGATCGTGGCGTGCGGGACGTCCTACCACGCCGGACTTGTCGGCCGTTACGCGATCGAGGAGTGGGCCCGGCTCCCGGTGGAGTGCGACATCGCGTCCGAATATCGCTACCGCAACCCGGTGGTTGGGCCCGGGGATCTGGTCATCGGCATCTCCCAGTCCGGCGAAACGGCCGACACGTTGGCCGCGATGCGGCTTGCCCGTGAGCGCGGCGCCACCGTGCTCGCGATCACGAACGTCATGGGCTCCCAGGCCACGCGCGATGCCGACGGCGTCCTGTTCACACGCGCCGGCCTAGAGGTGGGAGTCGCCGCGACGAAGACCTTCGTGTGCCAGGTCGCGGTCATGTATCTACTGGGCCTGCGATTGGCCGAGTTGCGGGGCACGCTCGACGCCGATCGCATCTCGGCGCTGGTAGCCGATCTCAAGCGTCTGCCGCACTGCATCGACGAGCTGATGCACGACATCGACGGCGTGATCGAACCGATCGCCGAGGCGCACTGGCAGTCGACGTTCTTCCTGTACCTCGGCCGCCACGTGGGGTTGCCTGTGGCGCTGGAGGGAGCGCTCAAGCTCAAGGAGATCTCCTACATCTCGACCGACGCATACGCCGCGGGCGAGATGAAGCACGGCCCGATCGCGCTGCTCGACGAGAACACTCCCGTGGTCTGTGTGGCCACCGACTCGCCCGTGCTCGAGAAGGTGATCTCCAACGTCCAGGAGGTCCGGGCTCGCGGTGCGCACGTGATCGCCGTGGCCAGCGCCGGCGCCGAGCAGGTGGCGCCCCACGCGGACTCCACCATCTCGGTGCCCGCGATCGACTGGATGCTCCAGCCGATCCTGGCCGTGATCCCGCTGCAGCTACTCGCCTACCGCATCGCCCGCCGCCGCGGCCTGAACGTCGACCAGCCGCGCAACCTGGCCAAGACAGTCACCGTCGAGTAGTCACCGGGTCGAGTAGTCACCGCGCGATCGCGGTGGCCGAGCCCGCCCTATTCGCGGTTGCCGAAGAGGGTCAGGAAGAACAGGAATACGTTGAGAACGTCGAGGAAGATGCCGGCGGCGAGCGGGACGATGTCCTGGACGCCGGCCCGGCGCATGAGGTTGAAGTCGAGCACCGTGTAGCCGCCGAAGATCACCAGGCCCAGGACGGCATAGATGACGTTGGCGTGCGGAATCGACACGAACACCGCCACCAGCCCGAACACGATCAGCCCCACGAGGGCCAGGAATAGGTACCGGAAGGCGGGCGAGAGGTCGCGGCGAATCGAGTAACCGACGGCGCCCAACCCGGCGATGAACAGCGCGGTGGCGCCGGCCGCCTGCCACACCGCCTGGGGCTGGGCTTGGGCGTACTGGCTCAGCCCCGGTCCGAGGCCAAGGCCGAGCAGCAGCCCGGCGGCGAACAGGGTCGTGATGGCCAGCCGCTCCGATCGGCGAGCCACGAAGCTGGTGGCCACGATGGCGATGAACCCCCCGATGAAGCAGGCGATCGCGGCGCCGCCGCTCAGGTTGCGCCCGATGTAGGCCCCCAGGGCGGTGAACCCGACGGTGACCGCCACCAGCCCCATGACCTGACCGAACACCGCGGCCTGGCCGATCGTCGCGACCGATCCGAACGCGCGGCTAGCGGTGGTGTAGTCCGGGGAACGGGTCGTCGAAGGCATTGGTGCGGTGGCGGCGCGCGGGCGTCGGCGGCGAGAAGGCGCGATCATCCTAATCGGGCCGCGCACCGCCGGCAAGGGGAGCTTGCGTCACCGCTCGGGCGCCCCGAGAGCAAGGAACGGATCGCGCCCGCCGGAGCGGGCGCGATCCGTCATCGTCAGCTCGGGTTGTCCAGGTCGAAGAACTGCGCCACGCCTGACACCTGGTACAGGCCGGGGCCGACGTGCGCCTCTCCGGTGTCCGGGCCGGTGGTCACCAGCGAGGCTGGGGGCGAGGCTCCGCCGTTGTAGAAGCCCCCGCCCCCCGAGGTGACGAAGCTCAACGGCGTGCCCGTGCCGTCCGCCGGGGCGGTGCTGTTCTGGGGTACCTGTGCCACCGGGGTTGCCCCCTGAGGCCGCGAATACTAATTCGGCGCCGGGGTGGCCGCTTGTCCGATGGCGGACAAGTCGTGGCCTACGCTCGCGCCCGCTCCCGTGACCATGGCGGCGCGACGGGGCGCGCCGATCTGGATGAACAGCCGCCGAGCCTCGGCGCGCTCTCGCTCCCAGGATGCCTCGTCACCGGCGATGCGGGCGAGCTCGGCGAGCTCGACGCGCACGAACGGTTCCAGCGATACCGCGCCGGTCTGGTGCACGAGCTCGAGCGCCCGAGAGAGTGCGGCCTCGGCGGTGCGAGCGTCGTCTGGCGCCCGCACCAGCGCCCGCCCGTACGAGATCTGGGCCCGGGCCTCGAACGCCTTGGTGTGGCGGCGTCGGGCCGCCGCGACCGCCTGCTTGCCGAACGAGCACGCCTGCCCCACGTCGCCGCGGCCGAGCGACGCGTCCGAGAGCGTCGCCAGCAGAGGGCCTTCGTTGACCAGTCCCACGCCCCGCTCGCGGGCTACGTCCAGCGCCTCCTGGCTCGTCTCGGCCGCCTCCGCCCACTGGCCGGCTGTGATGTGCGCTTGGGCGAGAGCCGACGCCGCCAGCACGCGCGACCACGAGCTGCCCAGCCGCTCGGCGATCTCGACCCCTTCGCCCGCGCGCTCGAGTACGCCCTCGGTCTCTCCCGTGAGCCAGGCGATCCAGGCGTGCATCGAGTAGGACCAGCCCAGCGCCTCGACGTCCTCGTATTCGCGTGCGAGCTCCACCGCGCGCGCGAGCCGGGGGATCGCGTCGGGTATGCGGCCCGTCATCGCGAGCACGTTGGCGCCCAGCGCGAGGTCGAGGATGTGCATGCTGAAGCCCCAGATCGACCGTCCTAACGTCGGGTCGTCCTGCGTGCGCGCGATCAGGTCGTCGGCGATCTTCAGCGCCTCGCCCAGGTCCCCCGCCATCCAGCGCCAGGTGGCGTTGCCCTCGACGACGGTCCTCAGCTCCCGGTCCTCGATCTGCTGGACCAGGCGACGGACCTCGATGTCGTTGTCGAGCGCCTCGCGCAGGCCTCCGGTGAGGGCCATGGCCGGACCGTAGGCGGCGGTGATCAGCACCCGCGCGCGCGCGTCGCCCACCCGGTCGGCGAGCGCTCGGCCGGCGGTGAACGTCTCGACCAGTTCATCGTTGGAGATCCCCACCCGCCACCCGTACGCCAGGATCTCGACGCACGCGGATATCCCGAGCTGGACCGTCTCGGCCGACTCGTCCACCTCGGCCACTAGCTGTCGCACCCGGCGCCAGTGACGAAGCGCCTCCGCGGGATGCTTGGGACCGGCCCAAGCGGCCGCCCTCCGGCTCCAGCGCGCGGCTTCCAGGGGCTCGCGAGCCTGCTCCCAATGGTGGGCGATGAGAGCGGCGCACTCATCCAGCTTCTCGGGGTACAGCTCTTCGACCGCCCGCGCCACGGCCGCATGGACCGCGGCGCGATGCTCGGCCAGCTGCGACCCGTAGGACACCTCCTGCGTGAGTGGGTGCTTGAACGCGTATTGCGCCTCCGGATACAGCGCCCGTTCGTAGAGGAGCTCCGAATCGACAAGCGCGCACAGCGCCGAGGCCAGCTCACTCCCCAAGGGTGCGGCGACAGCATCGAGAACCGGCTCGCTGAACTCCCGCCCGATGACCGCCGCGGTCTGGAGGACCGACTTCTCCCGTTCGCCCAGACGGTCGATGCGCGCCGCCAGCACATCGTGGACGGTGGCGGGGATCTGCACCTGGTGCACCGGATGGACGAGCCGGTACGCACCCCTCTCACCCTGCAGGCTCCCAGCGTCCGCCAGGCTCTGGATGACCTCCTCGATGAAGAACGGATTGCCCGCCGTGCGTTCGCGAATCCGCGCCCCGAGATCCGCGAGCGACGTATCCGTGCCCAGCAGATTGCCCAGCAGCTCGTCGATCGTCTCTGCGCCCAGCGGAACGAGCGATACCCGGCGGTAGTAGGACTTGTGCATCCACTCGGCCTGGAACTCGGGTCGGAAGTTCGCGAGCAGCAGCGTGCGCGTACCGGCTATCGCGTCCGTCAGTTGAGCCAGGAAGACCTCGCTGCCCGGGTCGAACCAGTGCAGGTCCTCGACCAGGATCAGCGCGGGCTCCCGGCGGCTGCGGGCCTGGACCAGCTGCTTTCCGATCGCGAACAGCTGACGCTGGCGCGCCTCGGGATCCATTTGGGGCGCCGGATGTTGGGGATCGGCGACGCCGAGGAAGTCGAATACCAGCGGCAGCGAGTCCCGGAACGCCTCGTCGAGGAGCAGCAGCCGGCCGGCGATCTTCTCGCGCGCTGCTTCGTCTGAGTCGTGACCGCTGACACCGAACCAGTCGCGCAGCATCTCGAGAATGGGGAGGAACGGGATCGTCCGGCCGTGGGCCAGCCCGTGCCCCTCGGTCACCAGCATGCCCTGGGCTCGGCATCGCTCGGCCAGCTCGTAGCAGAGGCGGCTCTTGCCCACTCCCGGCTCGCCCACCAGCCCAACGATTTGGCCGCTGCCCTCCAGCGCCTGCGCGAGCGCCGCGTCCAGCACCGCCATCTCCTGCTCGCGGCCGATGAAGCGGGTCAGGCCTCGCGCCGCCGAGGCCTCCAGCCGGGTCCGGATGGGCCCGATCCCGGCCAGCTCGAACACCTCCGGAGGCCGGCTCACACCCTTGATCTCGAACGGTCCCAGCGACCTGAGCTCGAAGTACCCGGAGACCAGGCGAGCGGTGTGCTCGGTCAGGTATGTCTTTCCCGGCTCCGCCACGTGCTCCATCCGCTGCGCCAGGCCCACGGTGTGGCCTATAGCGGTGTACTCGAGGTCGAGATCGTCTCCGATCGTGCCCATCACGACGTCGCCGGAGTTCAACCCCATTCGGACGGAGAAGTTCAGCCCGTGCTCGCGCCGGAGCTCACGGGCATACGCCGTCAGCTCATCGCCGATATGCAGCGCGGAATAGCACGCGCGCCGGGCGTGGTCCTCGTGGGCGATCGGCGCGCCGAACAGCGCCATGATCCCGTCGCCGGTGAACTTGTTCACGGTTCCCTCGAAGCGGTGGACCGCGGCGCAGAGGATCGCGAAGAACCGATCCATCACCCCGCGCCAGGTCTCGGGGTCGACCGCTTCGGCCAGGTCCATGGACCCCTTGACGTCGGCGAACAGCACCGTCACCTGCTTGCGCTCGCCCTCGATCGAGCGCCGCTCGTTGAGGATCTTCTCCGCCAGGTGATCGGGAACCGGGGGGTGGCGGACACCGGGGACGGGCACCTGGGCCGACTCGTCCAGCGGATGCGCGCACGAGTTGCAGAACCGCTGCCCCCGGGGATTGGCGGCTCCGCACTGGGGACAGGACGCGGTCTCGAGAAGCGGCGCGGCGCACTGTCCGCAGAATCTGGAGCCGTCGGGGTTGCCGTGACCGCAGGCTGGGCAGTTCATGGCACTGGGCAGTCGGTTCCCGCACGCATCTCCGGGCCCGATCATCTTCCCTGCGCCAGGCGATGTCAAAGCCGCGCCCCGACACGGCGCTACCGGGCGACACCGCTAGCATCGGCCCGCGATGGCTCACGCCGGAATAGACCTGCTGGAGATCGACCGCCTGGAACGTGCGCTCGCCCGCCAACCCAACCTGGGCGAGCGCCTGTTCACCGACGCGGAGCGCGCCTATGCCGAGTCTCGCGCCCGCCCCGCGCAGCACCTGGCGGCTCGCTGGTGCGCCAAGGAGGCGGTGACCAAGGCGCTCGGCCTGACCGTCCTGCGCCCGCACGAGATCGAGGTGCTCGCGGCGAGCGATCGCGCCGCCGATCCCCGCCCCCGCGTGGCGCTGCATGGAGCCGCGCTTCGCCGGGCGAGCGAGCTGGGGGTGGAGGTGTCGGTGTCGCTGACTCATTCGCGCGACCTGGCTGGCGCCGTGGCGGTGGCCGCGTGACGCTGCCCGGGTGGCTCGATCCGCTCCTCGACGCCGAGCGCATGCGGGCCACGGACCGCTGGGCCATCGACGAGCGCGGCGTCCCCTCGCTCGATCTGATGGAGCGCGCTGGCGCCGGCCTGGCCGAGCTGGTGGACGGGACCGTCCCCGAGGGACGGTTGGCCGTCGTGTGTGGAAAGGGCAACAACGGCGGCGACGGGCTGGTGGCCGCTCGCCTACTGCGAGAGTCGGGGCGCGAGGTGACGGTGCTTGCCCTCGCCGGGCTCGAGGAATCGACGGGCGATGCGCGCGAGAACCTGCTGCGCCTTCCCGATCCTCCGCCCGAGCCCTTCCGCCCGCCCCTGCTGGAAGGGTGCGCGGGCGTCGTCGACGCCATCCTGGGCACCGGGTCTTCCGGCGCGCCTCGCGGACCGGCCGCTGAGGCCATTGCGGCAATCGTCAACCATGCGGCCCCGGCGGTCGCCGCCGACATCCCCAGCGGAGTGGACGCCTCCACGGGGGAGGTCCCGGGGGAGGCCGTCCGGGCGACCGCCACCGCCACCTTCCACGCCGCCAAGCCCGGCTTGTGGATCAACCCGGGCAAGCGACACGCGGGCGAGGTGGACGTGATCGACATTGGGATCCCGCGCGATGCTCCCGTGCAGGCGGACATCGGCCTGATCGACAGCGCGGTGCGCGCTCTCGTGCCCGGCCGGGAGGCGGGCTCGACCAAGTTCACCAGCGGCCACGTCCTGGTGGCGGGCGGATCCGTCGGCCTCACCGGCGCTCCGTCTCTCGCTTCCGACGCGGCCATGCGCGCCGGCGCCGGCTACGTGACCGCCTGCGTCCCCGCCTCTCTGAACCTCGTCTTCGAAGCCCGCCTGCTCGAGGTCATGACCGTGCCCCTGGGCGACGACCAGGACGGCTCCCTGCTGGAGGCTGCCGCCGAGCGCGTGCTCGAGCTGGCCGAGCGCCGCGGCGGCGCCCTCGTGCTCGGGCCCGGTCTGGGCCGCCGCGACGGCGCCGCCTCGTTCGCCCGGCGCCTGGCCGCCCAGGCCCCGGTGGCGCTGGTGCTCGACGCCGACGGGCTCAACGCCCACGCCGGGCAGCTGGAATCCCTGACCGGTCGCCCGAGCGCCGCCGTGCTCACGCCGCACGCCGGCGAGCTCGGACGGCTGCTCGAGCTCGACAGTGCGGAGGTCGACGCCCACCGGCTCGCCCGCGTTCGGGAAGCAGCCAGCCGGGCCCAGGCGATCGTCGTGCTCAAGGGCGACGACACTCTGGTCGCCGCTCCCGACGGCCGGGTCGGCGTGAGCCGGGGCGGCAGCCGGGCGCTGGCCACCGCCGGAACCGGGGACGTGCTCTCGGGGGTGGTGGGCGCCATGCTGGCGAAGGGCCTGGATCCGTTCGCGGCAGCCTGCGCGGCCGTGTGGATCCACACCCGCGCCGGAGTGCTGGCCGCCGAGCGGCGCCCGGCCGAGGGCGTGATCGCCTCGGACGTGATCGCGGAGCTGCCCTGGGCCCTGGTGGAGTAGCGGATATGCCGGTCCGGGCGATGGCGCGCGTCAACCTGGCCGCGATCGAGCGCAATTGCCGGCGCCTGCGCCGGGAGCTGGGCTCATCCGCGCCCTCTGGTCCTTCCCCTGACGCCGGCGCGGATTCCGCTCCGGGGGCGATAGCCGGTGCAGCGACCCCGACGCTGTGCGCCGTGGTCAAGGCCGACGGCTACGGCCACGGCGCTGCCCCGGCGGCTCGGGCCGCGCTGGCGGGCGGCGCAACTTCGCTCGCGGTGGCGGCGGCCGAGGAGGCCGCGGCGCTCCGCGCCGCCGGCATCGACGCTCCGGTGCTGGTCATGGGCGCCCTCACGCCCGAGGAGGTAGAGATCGCCATCGCCGCCGGCGCCGGCATTGTCGCCTCGCGCGAGGCATTGGTGGCCATGCTCGGCCGGCTGGCCGGTCATCGGGCGGGCGGCGCGAGCGGCAACCCGTCCGGTCCGGCCGTCGGCGTGCATGTCAAGCTCGACACCGGCATGGGCAGGCTGGGCACGAGAGACGCCGACGAGGCGCTCCGGGTCGCTGATGCCGTCGCCGCGGCTCCGGGTCTGACGCTCGCCGGCGCGATGACCCATTTCGCCACTGCCGACGAACGGGAGAACTCCTTCTTCGCCGAACAGATGGATCGCTTCATCCCCTGGGTCGCCCGGGTACGAGAGCGCCACGACGGAGTGATCGTTCATGCCGCCAACAGCGCGGCCACCCTGCGCACCGCTGCCGCCCACTTCGACATGGTGCGCTGCGGAGTCGGCATCTACGGCCTCGATCCGTTCGGCGAAGATCCCGTTCTGCGCGACCTAGAGCCAGCCCTGGAGCTTCGGTCCTGGGTCGCCGACGTCAAGCCCGTGGCGCCCGGCGAGAGCGCCGGATACGGGCGCCGCTTCGTGGCCGAGCGCGCAACGAATCTGGCTGTACTGCCCATTGGCTATGGGGACGGTTGGCGGCGTGCGCTGACCAACAACGCCGACGTGTTGATCCGCGGACGCCGTTATCCGCTGGTGGGAACGGTGAGCATGGACAACATCACCGTCGACGTGGGACCCGATCCAGACGTCCAGCCGGGCGACGAGGCGACGCTGATCGGAGCCAGTGGCGGTGAACGGATCACGACGGAGGAGGTCGCCCGAAGGCTGGGGACCATTAACTACGAAGTGACGTGCGCGCTGCTGCCGCGCGTGCCCCGCGTCTACCACCGCGACGGCGAGCCCGCGCAGCCCGGCGACCAAGCCGCGCTCCGCGCATCGACATCCGCGCGGGAGCCAAAGGAGCCAGCCGGTCGATGAGCACCGTGGCCGATCCGGAGGCGGCGCTCGCGCTGGCCCGCAGCGCCCTGGCGGACCAGCCCGCCTGGCTGGTGGGCGGCAGCCTGCGCGACCGGATGCTCGGCCGAGCCACCGAGGACTTCGACATCCTGCTCGACGGGGATGTCGCGGCCGCCGCCCAGCGGGTGGGACGGGAGGCGGGCGCGGCGGCGTTCGAGCTGTCCGAGGCGCACGGAGCTTGGCGGGTGGTGGGGCCCGGCCGGTCCTGGCAGATCGACCTCGTCCCGTTGCGAGGAGGCTCCCTGGACGCCGATTTGGCCCTTCGGGATTTCACGGTCAACGCGGTCGTCGAGCCGCTCTCGGGGGGAGACCACGTCGATCCGGTGGGAGGGCTCGCGGACCTCGAGCGGCGCCTCCTGCGCATGGTCAGCTCGGACAGCTTCGATGCCGATCCCTTGCGGGTCCTGCGCCTGGCTCGGTTGGCCTGTGAGCTGAACTTCGAGATCGAGCCGGCCACCGCCGCCTCCGCCCGCCGAGCGGCTCCCGCGCTGGTGCGGGTGGCGGCCGAACGCGTCTTCACCGAGCTCAAGCGCCTGATCGCGGCACCGGCGGCGCCGAGGGGCATCGAGCTCCTCGACGAGCTGTCGATCACGCCCGTCGTCCTTCCGGAGCTGGACGCGCTCAAGGGTGTGGAGCAGAACCGCTTTCACCATCTGGACGTCCACGATCACACGCTCGCAGTGCTCGCTGCCGTGATCGAGCTCGAGCGCGATCCCGAGCCCCTCGTGGGCGCGGAGCACGCCGAGGCGGTCGCCCGCCTGCTGCGTGAACCACTGGCCGACGACCTCGATCGCGGGGCTGCGTTGCGGTGGGGGGCCCTGCTTCACGACATCGCCAAGCCCGTCACCCGGGGCATGACGCCCGAGGGTCGCGTCATCTTTCCCGGCCACGACGTGGAGGGGGCGGGAACGGCGTCTCGCGTGCTCGCGCGCCTGCGCGCCAGCGAGCGACTCCAGACCCACGTCGCCGCACTCGCGCGCCATCACCTGCGGCTCGGATTCCTCGTCCACCACCAGCCGCTGTCGAGGCGCGCGATCTACGCCTACCTGGACGCCTGCGATCCGGTCGTCGTGGACGTAACGCTGCTGTCGCTGGCCGACCGGGTCGCGACCCGCGGTGACAACGCTGAGGCCGCGATCGCCAAGCACGTGGAGCTCGGGCGCTCGGTGCTGGGCGAGGCGCTGCGCTGGCGCGCGCAGGGCCGCCCGGCCCCTCTTCTGCGCGGAGACGCCCTGGCCCGTCAGCTGGACATCGCGCCCGGCCCCGAGGTCGGGCGCCTGCTCGATCAGCTGGCCGAGGCCCAGTTCGCGGGCGAGGTCGAGACGCCTGCCGAGGCGCTGGCCTTGGCCCGCACACTGGTCGAGGATTCGACCGCGCCTCCCGCGGGTTCGGGCGCGCCTCCTGCCGGTTCGGGCGCGCCTCCTGCCGGTTCGGGCGCGCCTGCCGGCAGCTAGGCTTCCCGCGCGATGGCCCAGGACGACTGCATCTTCTGCCGAATCGTGGCGGGCGAGCTCCCGGCGGAGATCGTGGCGCAGGACGAACGGACCGTGAGTTTCATGGATATCAACCCCGCTACCCGCGGCCACGCTCTGGTCGTGCCCCGCGTCCACTCGCCCGATCTGCTCGCGATCGGCTCCGAGGACCTAACCGCGTGCGTGCTGGCCGCGCAGCGCCTGGCCGCGGTCATGCGAGATCGGCTGGGCGCCGACGGGATCAATCTCCTCAACGCCGTCGGTGCGGCCGCGTGGCAGACCGTCTTCCACTTCCACTTCCACGTCATACCGCGCTACCGGGACGATCCCCTGCGGCTGCCCTGGATCCCCGCCCCGGGTGATCCAAACGAGATCGCCACGGCGGCGGCTCAACTGCGCGCGTGACCTCGGGCCGGCCCCCGATCGACGGCTTTTGTGGCATCCCAATAGCTCCCGCACGACGAAATTCCTTGCGCACGCAACTGTTTCCTCCGCGTCCCACGCCGCCCATTGGTGTTGAATGGCAGTGATGAAGAGACGTTTTCTCGCCCTTGGCGGGTTCCTGGCGGGGACGGTGCTGGCGCTCGTCCTACTTGCCGGCACGGCCCTGGCGACGCTCACCGAGGTCGGCCATTCGACCCAGCCGGCCACGCCCACCTGCCCGGCCAACCCGTGCCTCGCCGTATCGCGCACCACGGGATTCCAATCGAAAGCCGGCACCGATAAGGGAGTCATGGTCGTTCCCCGCGATGGGCGCATCGTCGCCTGGACGATCACCCTGGGCAAGCCCAGCACGAAGCAGATCAGCTTCTTCGATACCAACGAAGGCGGCCCGGCCGAGGCGGGAATCACGCTTCTGCGACCGGGAAAGCGGCTCTTCTTCCGGACGCAGGCCCAGACCCCGCTGGTGCAGCTACAGCCCTACTTCGGAATGACCGCGCAGTTCCCGCTCGTCACCACCCTGGCGGTCAAGAAGGGCTGGGTCGTGGCCCTGACGGTTCCCACCTGGGCCCCCGCCCTTTCGGTGGGCTTTGACAACACGACCGCGTGGCGCTCGAGCCGGGACAAGAAGACCTGCTCCAACACCACCACACAGACCGCCCAACAGCGGACGATGCAGCTGACCCAGTACGGCTGTCTGTACAAGACGGCGCGCCTCACCTACAGCGCGACGCTCATTTCGACCCCGTAGGCCGGCCGTCGATCCGCCCGGCCGTCGATCCGGCCGGGACGTGATCGCGGCTAGCAGGCGCCCGGGTTGAGCTGGCAGAACGAGGGCGCCTGGCGGGGGCTCGCCGCGCCGCCGCCCGCCGATGTGCCTCCGGTGCCGCCCCCGCTCGAGGGCGACCCCGAGGTGGGTGCCGAACCTCCACCGGTACCACCCGAGGATGTCCCGCCGGTGCCCGAGCCGGTGCCGGTGCCGCGGCCCGAGTTTCCGCCGGTACCGCCGGTGCCCGCGGTGCCCGACCCGCCGGCGCTGCCGCCGCCCGCCGACGTCCCGGCTCCGCCGGACGAGGCGGATCCTCCGCCCGAGCTGGTCGCGCCGCGCCCGGTGGTCGTGGTCCCGGTCGTACCGGAGGTGGCACCGCCGGAGCTCGTCGACGCCGAGCTGCCCCCTCCGCCGGTTGGAGGGGTGACGTCCGGGACCGTGCGCGGGATGTTGTCCGTGGCCCCCGACGATCCTCCGCAACCGGCCAAGCCCGCTCCAAATGCGAGCAGGACGAGCACGGTTAGAACCGGACGGACTGTGACCAGGGGGTTCACGCGTTCAGGGGCGCCATCCGCCTGCCGCAGTAAGGGCAGTCGTTGAGATCCTTCTGTGCCAGCTGGTCGCACCAGGTGCACACACGGAGATTCTCGACCGCCCACGGAAGCTTCGACGGCGAGGGAGGCAACGGGAGCACCAAGCCGGTGACCTCCATCGGCTCACCCGTCTCCCGATCGACGTAAATCCGGTCGGGCTCGGCCTCGATCACCATCTCGCGCCCGGTCGAGGGCGTACGCAGCCGGTAGCGACGGCGGATTGGCACGCCGAGACTGTAGCGAAGGGGTCCCTGGAACTGCCCGTGGGACCCCATAGGCTGGGCTCTTGCGCGTCCTCGTCTTCCACGGCTACCTCCTAGCGGGTACCGGCTCGAACGTCTACAACGCCAAGTTGGCCGAGGCCCTCGCCGCGGCGGGGCACGAGGTACACCTTCTCTGCCAGGACCGCCAGCCGGAGCGGCTTGGATTCGTCGACGCGAGCGGCGAGTGGGTGGGCGGCCGATTGCAGGTGCGAGTTCACCGCGAACCCGTGCGCTGCACCGTCTACCGCCCCGACATCGGTCCGATCCTGCCGGTCTATGTCGCCGACCGCTACGAGGGCATTGAGGCCCGCCCGTATCCCGACTGCACCGACGAGGAGATCGCCGTCTACGTCGATCGCAATGTCGCCGCGGTACGCGAGGTGCTCGAGCGCGCCCGACCGGAGGCGGCCCTGGCCAACCATCTGATCATGGGCCCGCTGATCCTCGCGCGAGGCCTGGCCGGCTCGGGCGTGCCCTACGCGGTCAAGGTGCACGGAAGCGCGCTCGAGTACACGGTCAAGCCGCACCGAGACCGGTTCCTGGCCCCAGCGCGGGAGGGGCTCGCCGGCGCCCGGACGGTGCTGGTCGGCTCGCGCCACACCGCCGAGAGCCTGTGGGCCACGATGGACGATCCCCTGCTGCCCGCGCGGACGCGCCTGGGGCCGCCGGGGGTCGACGTCGACGAGTTCGCACCGCGCGATCCAGAGGCCGCTGCGGCCGGCCTGCGGGCCCTGAGTGAGGAGCTGGCCCGCCAGGACCGCATGGCCGGCAACGCCGAGGTCGACTCCGCCGGGCGCACCGCGGTCGACTCCGCCGGGGGCACCGCGGTCGACTCCGCCGGGGGCCCCGAGGTTGGCTCCGGCGGGGGCGCCGACGGGGACGCGTTCGCCCGCGACCCGGGCGAGGCGGCGCGGGCGTTGGCGCTGCTGGAGCCGGGACGCGACCGGCTGGTCGCCTTCGTGGGCAAGCTGATCGTCTCCAAGGGCGTCGACCTGCTCCTCGCGGCCTGGCCGCTGGTGCTCGACCAGGTGCCGGCCGCGCGGCTCGTGGTCGTGGGCTTCGGGGCGTACCGAGCGGCGTTCAGCGATCTGCGTGGCGCGCTGGCCGACGGCGACATCGCCGCCGCTCGGGCGATCGCCGAGCAGGGGCGCAGCCTGGAGGGAGGACCGCCGCGGCCGTTGCATGCGCTGCTGGAATTCCTGGACGGGCTGGGCGGCGACGAGCTCGCGCGCTACCGGCTGGCGGCCGGCGGGCTGCGCGACCGCGTGGTGCTCACCGGTCGTCTCGAACACGACGAGCTCGCCGAGGTGCTCCCGGCTTGCGAAGCCGAGGTCGTGCCCAGCACGTTCCCCGAGTCCTTCGGGATGGTGGCGGTAGAGGCAGCGGCCTGCGGCGTGCTTCCGATATCCGCCGAGCACTCCGGGCTGGCGGAGGTGAGCCGGGCCCTGGCGACGGCCGTCCCGCCCGCGGCGGCGGGGTGGCTGTCCTTCCCGCTCCAGCCCGATCCGCCGCTCCAGGCCGATCCGGTCCGGGCGATCGCCGAACGCGTCGTCGCCTGGCTACAGGCCCCCGAGGCGCTGCGGGCGGCTACGCGCGATGGATTGGTGGCGATAGCGCGGGAGCGGTTCTCCTGGGAGGGCGTGGCCCGCGGCGTGCTCGCCGCGGCTCAGGGCCGGCTGGAGGCACTGGCCCCGCCACCGCCGGATTGAGGTCGCGCTCCCCGCCGGATCGAGGGCCCGCCCCCTCGCCCGACTGAGGCCGCGGCCCCGCCGGATCGAGGGCCCGCTCCCCGCCGGATCGAGCGCCCGCTCCCCCGGGGTGCCTTGGGTAGAGTTCGCGCGCCCATGCCCTTCCCTGTGCGCTTGACGACCGTGCGCGGCGCCCTGCTGCTGGCCGCCGGGACCGCGGGATTGACCGGCCTCGCCGGTTGTCAGCTCAAGAACAACACGGCCAGCGACAACCTGATCACGGGCAAGCAGTTGTTCGTGCAGAAGTGCGGCTCGTGCCACACGCTGGCCCACGCGGGAACCAAGGGCAACGTCGGCCCCAACCTGGACGCCGCCTTCAGCCAGGCACTGAGCAACGGCTTCGGCCGCAACGCGGTGCTCGACATCGTGCGGGCGCAGATTGCCAATCCGAACCCCCGCGGCGCCATGCCGGGCGATCTGGTCACCGGTAAGTACGCCAACGACGTGGCCGCCTACGTGGCCGCGGTGGCCGACACGCCCGGTCAGGACACCGGCCTGCTGGCCACCGCCGTCGCGCAGCCCGGAGCGGGCAAGCCGGTCGTCGAGTTGCACGGACAGCTCGAGATCGACGCCAATCCCTCGGGGCAGTTGGCCTACGTCACCAAGAAGGCCACCGCCAAGCCCGGGCCGGTGACGATCAAGATGAAGAACACCTCCGGGGTCCCGCACAACATCGCGCTGGCCACCGGCCCCAACTACACGGGCCCGGTCGTGAGCTCGAGCGCGATCGTGAGCAACGGGGTGGCGCAGTTCCACGCCACGCTGAAGTCCGGCACCTACACCTACTACTGCCAGGTGGATGGCCACGCCGCGGCCGGCATGACCGGCACGCTGATCGTCAAGTAGCGCCCGCAGGGCTCTCAGAACGCGCGCACGACGAGAACGACGACGATGATCGCCGCCGCGGCGACCGCGACGTAAAGCAGGAAGCGGAAGGCCTCGCCCTCAGAGCGCAGCGGGTTGAGCATCCGGCCGCAGCGGGTTGAGCATCCGGTTAGAGGATGTAGACCGTGGTGTAGACGAACAGCCACATGACGTCGACGAAGTGCCAGTAGATGCCCGGCACCTCGACGCCGCGATGCTCCTCGGGGCTGTAGTGACCCCGGAAGGAGCGCACGGTGACCATTGCCAGCAGCGTCAATCCGATGAACACGTGCGCCCCGTGCAGGCCGGTCAACCCGTAGAAGATCGTCCCCTGGGCGTGGTCCTGGGGGGAGAAGCCGATGTTGGCGTACTCGTTGATCTGGACGAACAGGAACGTGGAGCCGAGCAACAAGGTGCTCAGGATGCCGGCCCTGAGCCCGAAGCGGTTGCCGTGCTTGATCGAGGTCTGGGCCCAGTGCATGGTCAGCGAGGACGAGAACAGGATCGCGGCGTTGATCCCGGCGACCGCGACCGGGAGCTTGTCGCCATTGGCCATCGGGAACCAGTGGTCGCCCCTCACCACCCGGATGAAGAAGTACGCCGTGAAGAACGCCCCGAAGACCATGATCTCCGAGACGATGAACAGCAGCATCCCGAGCAGTTGGGGCTCCACGCGCGAGCTGCGGTTGGCGGGCGGCGGCCCGTGATGCTCCTCGTGGGTGGCGGCGACGCTGGCGGATTCCATGCCGGTGCCCTAGCTGGCCTTCGCGGACTCGCGGTCGGCGACGATGTGCTCGACCGGCAGCGGCGTGGAACGGCGCACGCGCTCGATCAGATCGGCCCGCAGCCACCCCGAGCGGGTCTCGCCGAAGGTGGAGATGACGATGTCGTCGACGCGGAAGAACTGGAGCGCGTTCATGATCGCCGTGTAGGGGTCGGGATCGCCGATAATCCCGGCGCTCAGCAGGTGCGACCCCCGCATGAGCGCGAGGACCTGCCCCAGGCGCCCGCGGGCCGCGGCGGCCGCCTGGCCCCCGCCCCCCTCCTGGGGGACGACCACGATGAACACGTGCTCGCCGTCCACCGCCTTGGCCCGCAGGCGCTCGAGCAGCGCTTCGTTGCTCGCGGTCCGGTTGGCGACCACGAGCGTGACCTTGAACGGCAGGCCCTCGCGGTCGAGGTCGGTGACGATGTGCTCGACCGGCAGCCCGGTCGCCTCCTGGAGCCGGTCCACCAGCGATCGCCGCAGCCACCCGGAGCGCGTCTCGGGGTGCGTCGAGATGATGATCTCGGACGGCGAGTAGTCGCGCACGGCGTCCATGGCCGCCGTGTAGGGGTCGGGGTCGCCCACCTCGCCGATCGCCTCGACGCCCTGCTCGCGCAGGAACGAGCGCGCGAGGTCCACCCGGACCTGGGCGGCGTCGTAGACGGCCTCGTCGTAGATCAGGGCCCCATGCCGGGGGCGGCCCCGGGGCACGCAGATCACGAAGCTGGCGCCCTGGCGCGCGCGGTCGAGGACCGCCTGGCGCAGGCGTTGCCCGCCGATGGTCTCGTTGGCGACGATCAGTATCCGGGCCACGGACGCTCAGCTCATTCCCGGCTGGGCAGGGCCACGGTGCCGGCCGGGGCCGGAACCTCGGCGCCGCGCTTGAACACTCCGTGGACGGCCCCGGGGACCCCGTACTCGTAAGGGCCGCCCACCACGGTGGGAATCGTGTCGAAGTTGAAGATCGGGGGCGGAGAGGAGACCTGCCACTCCAGGGTGAGCGCGCGCCAGGGGTTGGCCGCCGCGCGCGGGCCTCCGCGCCAGCTGGCGATGATGTTGTAGAGGAACACCAGCGTGCTCGCGCCCAAGATGAAGCTGCTGATCGAGATGAACAGGTTCAGATCGGCGAACTCCTTCGAGTAGTCCGCCACCCGCCGAGGCATGCCATCGATCCCGAGCAGGTGCATGGGACCGAAGGTGAGGTTGAAGAAGATGAAGGTGAGCCAGAAATGCAACCGGCCCAGCGTTTCGTCGTACATTCGGCCCGTCATCTTGGGGAACCAGTAATAGACCCCCGCGAAGATGGTGAACAGCGAGCCTCCGAACAACACGTAGTGGATGTGGGCCACGATGAAGTACGTGTCGGAAACGTGAATGTCGAACGGGATCATGGCCAGCATGACGCCACTTATCCCGCCCAGGGTGAACATGGTCAGAAAGCCCAGCGCGAAGAGCATGGGCGTATCGAGATGAAGCACGCCGCGCCACAGCGTGGCCAGCCAGGAGAAGATCTTGATGCCGGTGGGAATGGCGATGATCGCGGTGGTGATCATCATCGGGATGCGAATCCAGGCCTGCATCCCGGAGGTGAACATGTGGTGCGCCCACACCGTGAAGCCGAGCACCACGATGGCGATCAGCGAGAAGGCCATCATCCGGTAGCCGAAGATCGGCTTGCGTGATTTCACGGCGATGACCTCGGAGATGATCCCGAACCCGGGCAGCATCATGATGTAGACGGCGGGGTGGGAGTAAAACCAGAACACGTGCTGATACATGAGCACGTCGCCGCCGCGACCGGCGTTGAAGAAGTTGAACCCCAGCCCGCGGTCCAGGAGCACGAAGAACTGCGACGCGGCGATGAACGGGGTGGCGATCACCACCAGCAGCGAGGTCGAGAAGTTGGCCCACACGAGCAGCGGCATGCGGAAGAAGCTCATCCCGGGCGCACGCATGGTGATGATCGTCACCAGGAAGTTCAGCGCCGTGGCGATCGACGACGCCCCCGCGAACTGGACCGCGACGTTGAAGAACGTCTGGCCGATGGGCGCGGTGTCCGAGAGGGGGGCATACGCCGTCCACCCCGACGCGAACGAGCCGCCCGGGACCAGGAAGCTGGCCAGCATCATCAGCCCGGCGATCGGGAGCAACCAGTAGGACAGCGCGTTCAGCCGGGGGAACGCCATGTCGGGCGCCCCGATCATCAGCGGCAGCACGAAGTTGGCGAGCCCGGCGAAGACGGGGATGACGAACAGGAAGATCAGCAGCGACGCGTGGACGGAGAACAGCCCGTTGAACGTGTTGGAGTCCACGAACTGGGTGCCCGGCTGCGCGAGCTCGGCGCGCATGAGCATCGCGAACAGCCCGCCCACGAGCAGGAAGAAGAACGAGGTGACCGTGTACTGGATACCGATCACCTTGTGGTCGGTGTTGACGCGGAAGTAGTCGCGCCAGCTCCGGGCCCCGTGACCGGAGTGGTCCTCGGGCCGGGTCGGGCGCCCGGCGGCCCAGTAGAACCAGTAGTCGAACGCGCCCAGGCCGACCAGGAAGAACAGCGGCGCGACGATCAGTGCGGCGGTGAGGACGCTGTTGTCGCGCAGCGCGGGGTGAAGGCCCGAGGAGGCCCGCACACCGGTGGTCAGCGCGATGCACAGGCCGATGCCCAGGAGGGTCATCAGACCCGCCCGATAGAAGCCCGGTCCTCTCAGCTTGGCGACCATCAGCGACCCGTCCTCACCTTGCCGTTGCCTGATGCACGTCCGCCCGCGAGAGACAGACCTTCGACCGGCCAAAGCGTACTGCCGAGGCGGCCGGACGTCATGCCGGCACCCGGGCGGTCGAGGACGAGCGGGGCACGGCCGGGCGCGGCGCGCCGGCCTGGGTGCCGGGAACGAGGACCGGGATCCCGGGGGCGGGAGCGCCCTGGGAGCGCAGCCAGGAGACGAAGTCGGCCGGGCTGACCACGTGCACCGTGGCCCGCATCGTCGAGTGTCCGAGTCCGCACAGCTCGGCGCACTCGAGGAGGTAGTTGCCGAGCCGGTTGGGCGTGGCCCGGACCTCGTCGGACTGGCCGGGGACGGCGTCGATCTGGAGTCGGAAGGAGGGCACGTAGAAGGCGTGGATGACGTCGGCCGAGTGGATGTGGAAGCGCACGGGCTGGCCCTGGGGCAACACCAGCGTGGTGGAGCTCACCTTCTGGCCGCCGGTCACCGAATGGGGATAGAAGAACGACCACGCGAATTGCTGGCTCCACACGTCGACGTCCATCTCGCGCGTGCTCGGCTTGCGCTCGAAGCTGCGCAGCACGGTGTAGGCGTAGACGCACAGCGAGATGATCAGCACGGCGGGGACCGCCGTCCACAAGACCTCCAGGCGCGTGTTGCCGTGGATCGGAGGCCCGTCCTTGTCCTCCTCGCCCGGGCGCATGCGGAACTTCCACACCGAGAAGAGGACCACCGTCTCGACGAGCACGAAGATCGGGACGCACGCGACGATCAGGACCTTGTAGAGGGTGTCGACCTTGTCCGCCTGGCTCGAGGCCTGGCCGGGGAACCAGTCGATGCTCAGGCCGATCGTGATCCCGATCCCGGCGGCCACCGCCCAGGCGATCACCATTTGCACGATCAGCCGGCGGTTACGCATGCGCGCGAGGGTCGGCCAGTCGTGCGACGGTGCTCGGCGAGGGGAGCCCAGCGGGCATCGGCCGGATCCTAATCTGTCTCCCCGCGGCACGGGCTGGCCGCCCGGCGGCGGCGGTGCGGAGGTCCCGGGGGCCGACGGGCGCGGCCGCGCGCGCCCGTCGCGGGCGTCCGGGGGGCGGTCAAATGACCGGCCCGCAGGGCACCGGGCCCGGCCGGGGCCCGGGTGAAGACCGGGGGGGTTGCGCCGAGCGGCCCGAGGGCATAGATTGCGTCAATAGTTGCAAGCAACCGACGAGGAGGGGGCGCATGCGGGTGCGTGACGGGATGACCAGAACGGTTCTGACGGTGGGCCCCAGTCACACGCTGCGGGAGGCGGCTCGCCAGATGTCTCAGCGCAAGGTGGGCGCGGCGATCGTGCTCGACCCCGACGCGGCCGGTCCGGCGATCATCACCGAGCGCGACATCCTCGAGGCCATCGGCGCCGACCAGGACCCCGACACCGAGCTGGTCGCGGCGCACCTGACCAGCTCGCTGGTGTTCGCTTCGCCCGACTGGTCGCTGGAGGAGGCGGCGGCCGCGATGGTGCGGGGCAACTTCCGCCACCTGGTGGTGGTCCACGGAGGCGAGATCCTGGGCGTGCTCGCGATGCGCGACATCGTCCGCTGCTGGACCGAGGACGGGGCGACATCGGACATGCCCGCCGGGGCCACGGCCTGAGGGCCACATCGGACACACCCGCCGGGACCCCGGCCCGGGGGCCCCGGCCCTCCACGCGGCGGGCCCCTATCTATTAATAAAAAAAGTCAGTACCGCAGGCGCGCGGGGCGGCCCGGCGTCAGTGGTGATCGAGCGGCAGCTCGTCGATGTCGCGCCGGGTGTCGCGGATCCAGCGGCGCAGGAGCACCAGCGAGAGCACGCCGCCCGCCGCCGAGAGGATCGGGGTGAAGATCGTCAGGCCCACGAGGATCATCGTGATGGCGACGGCCATGCCCAGCGGTATCAGCGACGGGCCCGGGAGGTGGACCTCCTCGCCTTGGGGCGGGACCTCCGGGTCGCGCGGGCTCATGTCTCGGGACCGGGGCGGGTCATGCCACGTAGACCGCGGCCGCGAGGAACGTGATGCCGAACGTGAACAGGCAGATTGCGGCCAGAATGAGGCCGGTCCTGATGTTCTTGCGGGCCAGGCGGCGGGTCATGGCGTCCTCCTCGCGGGCGACTTCACTCTATAGGTGGACGTCGACCACCATCGCGCCGAACAGCAGCGCCAGGTAAAGCAGCGAGAACAGGTACAGGACCAGGGCCGAGCGCCGGTCGGCGCGCCGGAGCAGGCGCACCGCCGCCCCGACGAAGGCGAGGCCGAGTGCCACCGACGCGGCGAGGTAGAAGTCGCCCAGGCGCCCGGCGCAGAACGGCAGCTGCGAGACCGCGTAGAGCAGGACGGCGTAGAGCAGGATCTGGCGCCGGGTCTCGGCCTCGCCTCGCACCACGGGGAGCATCGGGATGCCGGCGCGCTCGTACTCGGTGCGCATGAGCAGGCTCAGGGCCCAGAAGTGAGGCGGGGTCCAGAAGAAGACGATCGCGAACAGGTAGACGGCGGTCCAACCGAGGCGGCCCGTGGTCGCGGCCCAGCCGACCAGCGGCGGGACCGCGCCGGCGGCTCCGCCGATGACGATGTTCTGCGGGGTGCGCCGCTTGAGCCACATCGTGTACACGCCCACGTAGCCACCGAAGCCGGCGAGCGACAGCGTGGCGGCGAGCAGGTTGACGGTGAGCGAGAGCTCGACGAACGAGAGCGCGGCGAGGCCCAGTCCGAACGCGAGCGCCGCGGGGGGGGAGATGCGACCTGCGGCGACCGGGCGGTTGGCGGTCCGGGTCATGCGCACGTCGATGTCGCGATCCCAGTAGTGGTTGACCGCGCCGGCGCCGCCCGCGGACAGGTAACCGCCCACGCAGGTCAGCAGCACCGTGAGCAGCGCAGGGTCGCCGGCCACGTACATCGCGCACACGGTCGTCAGCAGCAGCAGCGACTGGACCTTGGGCTTGGTCAGCGTCAGGTAGTCGGCGGCGCGCCGGCGCCAGGCGGCTATCGCGGTCGGTGTCGCGAGGGCTGCGGCGGCGGGGTTAGACACGCAGGGCGGGGGTCAGCTCGGGGGTGAGGGCCCGGTCGGGCTCGCCCGTTTGGCGCTCGACCTGGCGGCGGATGTCCTTCATGGGCTCGACCGACCGCACGCGGGGGATCACGTCGAAGTTGTTCACCGGGGGCGGCGAGGGCACGAACCACTCGAGCGTGTTGGCCTTCCACGGGTCGGGCCCGGCGACGACGCCCACCCGCAAGCTGCGGACCACGTTGACGATGGTGATCAGCACGCCCGCGCCCAGGATGAACGAGCCGATCGTCGAGATCAAGTTGTACAGCTGCAGATGCCCGATGTTCGGGTACTCGTAGACCCGCCGGGGCATGCCGTCCAGCCCGCTGGAATGCTGGATGAGGAAGGTGACGAGGATGCCGACGAACATGAGCAGGCAGGAGAGCCGCCCGAGGCCCTCGGAGAGCATCCGGCCGGTGAACTTGGGGAACCAGTAGTAGATCCCGGCGAAGATGCCCATCACCGAGCCGCCGACGAGCACGAAGTGCAGGTGGGCGACGACGAAGTAGGTGTCCTCGAGCTGCCAGTCCACCGGGAACATGGCCAGCAGCACTCCGGAGATGCCGCCGATCACGAACAGCGAGATCCCCCCGACGGCGAACAGGAGCGCTGTTCGGTATTCCACCGTCCCGCGCCACAGAGTGGCGATCCAGTTGAACACCTTCACCCCGGTGGGGACCGCGATCACGTAGCTCGAGAGCATGACGAAGATCATCACCACCAGCGGGATGGGGGCGGCGAACATGTGGTGGGCCCAGGTCAGCAGCCCCAGGAACGCGATCACGACCGTCGCCGCGGCGATCGCCTTGTATCCGAAGATGGGCTTGCGCGAGAAGACGGGCAGCACCTCGGAGAAGATCCCGAACGCGGGCAGGACCATGATGTAGACCTCGGGGTGCCCGAAGAACCAGAACAGGTGCTGCCACAACAGCGCCGATCCGCCATTGGAGGCGTCGAAGAAGTGGGTCCCGAAGTGGCGGTCGAAGAGCAGCAGCGTGACCGCTCCGGCGATCACGGGCATCGCGAGGATGATCAGCACCGCATAGGTGAGGATCGTCCACACGAACAGCGGCAACCGTCCCCATCCCATGCCCGGGGCGCGCATGTTGGCGATCGTGGCGTAGAGGTTGATCGCGCCGAGGATCGAGGAGAGTCCGGTCAGGTGGATCAGGTAGATCCAGGCGTCGGTGCCGTTGCCCGGTATGAAAATCCCGCTCGACAGCGGGGCGTACTGCGTCCAGCCCGCCTCGGGCGGGGTGAAGAACAGCGAGGTGTAGAAGACGATTCCGCCCGCCAGCAACAACCAGTAGGAGAGCGCGTTGAGCCGCGGGTAGGCCATGTCCCGGGCGCCGATCATCAGCGGGACCAGGTAGTTGGCCAGTCCCGCCATCATCGGCACGACGAACAGGAAGATCATCGTCGTGCCGTGCAGCGTGAACAGCTGGTTGTAGGTCTCGGGGGTGACCAGCGTGTTGTGCGCGGCGGCGAGCTGGAGCCGGATGAGCAGCGCCTCGACCCCACCGAGCAGGAAGAACACGAAGGTGGTGACGATGTAGAGGATTCCGATCCGCTTGTGATCGGTGGTGGTCAGCCAGCTCGTCCATCCCCGCTGCTCGGGCTCGACGCGGTCGACCACGATCTGGGGGATGGGGATGGTGTGCTCGGCGGCGGCCATGGCGACTAGGGGTTCTCCACCGACGCGGCGCCGGTCTGGCTGTTGAGCTTGGCCCGCTCGGCGGCGGCGGCCTGCTGGGCGGCGGCGATGTCGGCCTTGCGCTGGGCCAGCCAGGCCGCGAACTGATCCGGCGGCACCGCCCGCACCGTGGCGATCATCGCCGCGTGGTGGCGGCCGCACAGCTCGGCGCACTGGCCCCGATAGAGGCCGGGCCGGTGGATCTTGAACCAGGTGTGGTTGGTCAGGCCCGGGACAGCGTCCACTTTGCCGCCGAGCTCGGGGACCCACCACGAGTGCACGACGTCCTGGGAGACCACGTCGAGGGTGATCGTGGTGTCGGTGGGGACGACCATCTCCTCGTAGGAGTACGGGGCTCCGAACCCGGTGGGCCCGGCGCCCGGGTAGGTGAAGCGCCAGATGTACTGCTGGCCGTTGACCTGGATGTTGAGCCGCCGGCCGTTGGGGGGCACGCGCTGCTCGAGGCTGGCGAACTGAGCTCCGCCGCCGGTCGATGCCAGCGCATAACCACCGGGACCCGTGTTGTCGGGGTTGCGGATGCTGGACAGCTCCGCGAACGTAAGCGCTGCGAGCGCCACGAGGATCACCGCCGCGCCCACCGTCCATCCCACCTCCAGGCGGGTGTTCCCGCGCACCATGACCGGCGTGCGGCCGCGCCGGGCGCGGAACCGGATGAGCGAGTACAGCAGCGCGCCCTCGACGCCGACGAAGACCACGATCGCTATGTACAGCCCGACGCGGTACAGCCAGTTGATGCGATCGGCGTTGGGCGAGCCGCCGCTCTGGGGGGTGAAGGGGTGCGCCAGCGCCGCCGGCGCCGCCGCCACCAGGCCCCCGGCCAGGAGGATGGCCAGGCACAGCGGCAGCCACCGCCTCACCCGGCGAGCCAGGCGGGGAAGGCGAGGACGGGAGGCGGGTGGGCCCAAGGCGGCGAGGATTCTATTCACGAGGCACCCGCCGGCGGCGGGCCTCAGGCGCCCGTGAAGCGGGCTGGGCGCTTCTCGACGAAGGCCATCACGCCCTCGAGGAAGTCGCCGCTGCCGGCCATCTCCTGCTGGATGTCGGCCTCGAGGTCGAGTTGGCGGTCGAAGTCGCCATAGATCCAGGCGTTGAGCTGGCGCTTGCTTCCGGCGTAGGAGCGGGTGGGCCCGGCCGCGAGCCGGGCGGCCAGGTCGTCTACCTCGGCGTCGAAGCGCTCGGCGGGCCACACGCGATTAATCAGTCCCCACTCGAGCGCCTGGGCCGCCGGCACGCGCTCACCGAGCAGCGCCATCTCGATGGCCCGGGTCATTCCCACCCGGCTGGGCAGGAGGGCCGAAGATCCGCCGTCGGGCACCAGGCCGATGTTCACGAAGGCGAGCATGAAGTAGGCCGACTCGTCGGCCACGATCAGGTCGCAGACGAGCGCCAGCGAGCAGCCGATGCCCACCGCCGGGCCCCGGACCGCGGCCACGACCGGCTTGGGCATGCGCCGGATCCCGGTGAGGATCGGGTGATAGAGCTCGGTCAGCCGCTTGCGGACGTCCGGCTTGCCATCGGGCGTGCGGTCGTGGCCGGGCCCCATGTCCTTGAGGTCGGCGCCCGAGGAGAAGCCCCGACCCTCCCCGCGGACGACGACGGCGCGGACCGTCTCCTCCTCGGTCGCCCAGCGCACGGCGTCGAGGAGGTCGACCCCGAGCTGGCGGTTCCAGGCGTTGAGCCGGTCGGGACGGGCGAGCTCGATCGTGGCGGCGCCCTCGCGCTGCCATACCTTGACCGTCTCATAGCTGCGGGTCGGGGTGGGGTCGGTCGTCACGAGCGGGCGGGGGCTAGGTCGGTCACGAAGTTGCCATCCTAAGGTTCTTCAGGCATGGGTCGTCCTGTCATCGGCATCTGCACCGCGCTCGAACGTGCACGCTGGAGCGTGTGGGACCAAGAGGCGTTCCTGCTCCCGCGCAGCTACATCGACGCCGTGCACCGCGCCGGAGGGGTGGCGCTGCTCCTCGCCCCCGACCCCTCCCTGATCGAGGAACCGGATGAGGCGCTCGACCTGGTCGACGCGCTCATCCTGGCCGGAGGGGCGGACATCGACCCGGCGTCATACGGAGCCGTCCCCCACGACAAGACCGACGGCACGGTGCCCGAGCGCGATGTGTTCGAGATCGCGTTGACCCGGCGCGCTCTGGAACGCGACATGCCCGTGCTGGGGATATGCCGCGGGATGCAGCTGCTCAACGTGGCCCGGGGCGGGACCCTGTACCAGCACCTGCCCGAACGCTTCGGCCACCACGAGCATCGTCGAGCCGCCGGCACATTCGAGGGAGCCGACCACGAGGTGCGCCTGACGCCCGGCTCACTCGCCGCGCGCGCCGCCGGGGAGGAGCTGCACGCCACGAAGTCCCATCACCATCAGGGAGTTGATCGAGTGGGGGAGGGGCTGGTGGTGACCGGTTGGGCCGAGCTCGATGGTCTCCCCGAGGCGATCGAGGCTCCCGATCGGGGCTTTGCCCTGGGCGTGCAGTGGCACCCCGAAGCCGACGACACCAGCCGGTTGATCGACTCGCTGGTCGACGAGGCGGCCCACCGCAGGGTGCGGTCCGGGGGCTGAGCGCACCCCGCCCGAGCGCCTCCAGACTCCCACCCGAAGGGGCGCGGGCCCCCATCTGGGAGGTCCAGGGCCCCTCATATACTCACGGCCTCTTGCGCCTGTCCAGCGCCATTCGAGCTACCGCCTGGGCAGTCGTGGCAATCGGGGTCGCAGCTCCGATTACGCGCCGGCGAACGCGGCTGCCACCCGCGGTGATCCCGCTCATCGCCGGCAGCGCTCCGATCGGGCTGAGCGTCGCCATGCGCCGCTCGCGGGCGCGCGACGTGGGCGTGTGTGCGCTGCAGATGTGGGCGTACGTCTCGGCCTACAAGACGCCCCATGACGACGCCGAGGCGCAGGCGGCTCGGGTGCACGTCGCCTACCCGATCTGGATGGATCGTGTTCTCGGGCTGGGGGTGACGCCCACGCTGCGCCTGCAGCGGGCGCTCGGCCGCCCCGGCGTCATCAGCCCGCTGGACAAGGTGCTGGTGTGGGCCCACTGGATGTGGTTCGCCGTGCCGCACGGGGCGGTGGCGTATCTGCTGTTCCGGCGGCCCGAGCAGTTCGAGCGCGGCGCGACGATGATGTATGCGACCTTCGACCTCGGCGCCATCGCGTACCACCTGGCGCCCACGGCTCCCCCCTGGTACGCCGCGGCGGAGGGCCATGTCACCAGCGAAGCGCCCGCTCGGCGCATGATGGCCGAGTACGGGGAGCAGTTCTGGCGTGACCGGTGGGGCCCGCTCTACAGTGTCCTTGGAGGTAACCCGCTGGCTGCGATGCCGTCGCTGCACTTTGCGACATCCGTTATGGCTGCCCGCTTACTCTCGGATGCGGGCCCGGTGGCGGGTGCGCTGGGATGGACATACGCCGGCGTTCTCGGGTTCGCGCTGGTGTACATCGGAGAGCACTACGTCGTGGATCTGCTCGGCGGCTGGGCGCTTACCGAAGCGGTGCTCCGATACGGAGATCGCGCCGCCCCCCTGCTCTCGCGCCTGAGCCGGGCGATCGGCTGGCTCGGAGATCAGGCACACGCCGATCGGTAGGTATGGGGCCAAACCAACCTCATCCGCCGTCGGACTCGCCTCGACTCGAAGCTCGGGACGCCGAAGCTTCGGACATCGAAGCCCCGAGCGCGCCGGGGCTGGGCGCGGAAGCCGGGGAGGCGCAAGCTCCGGACGGACGCTCGCTCTCGCTGCTGGGCGGGCTCACCCCCAGTTCGGTCGAAGACGAGGAGATGCCGCGGGTCACGGTCACGCGGCACCGAGCGGCGGTCTTCGCGGTGTTCGTGGCCGCCGTGGTGGGCTTCCTGTACTTCGTCCTGCCCCACGTCGCCGGGCTGAAGCGCACCTGGGACCGGATCGATACCGGCAATCCGGGCTGGCTGGGCCTCGCGGTCGCGTTCGAGATCCTGGCCTACACGAGCTTCGTGGCCCTGTTCCGGAGCGTGTTCGCGCGGGGCTCGACGCGCATCGGATGGCGCCAGAGCTATCAGATAACCCTGGCGGGCCTGATGGCCACGCGGCTGTTCTCGGCCGCGGGCGCCGGCGGCGTGCTGCTCATGTCGTGGGCCCTGCGGCGGTCGGGCATGAACAGGCGGGGAGTAGCCCGCGGGATGCTCGCCTTCCTGACCATGCTCTACACGGTCTACATGGCCGCGTTCGTGATCGACGGGATCGGGCTGCGCACGGGCCTGTTTCCTGGCGGCGGCGCCTTCGCCATCACCGTGGTGCCGGCCATCGTGGGCGGGATCTTGATCTTCCTGCTGGTGCTGGTCTCGCTGATCCCCGAGGACATAGAGCGCCGGCTCGAGCGGCAGGCCAAGCGGTCATCGCGCCTGCGTCACTGGCTCGCCCGCGCCGCCAGCGTCCCCGCGTTCGCGGCCGGCGCGGTGCGCACGGCGTTCTCCATCGCGCGCTCGCGAGACTCCGGGGCGCTCGGGGCGATCACGTGGTGGGGGTTCGACATGGCCGTCCTGTGGGCGTCCTTTCACGCCTTCGGCCGTCCTCCCCCGTACGCGGTGATCGTGATGGCCTACTTCGTCGGCATGCTGGGGAACTTGCTGCCGCTGCCCGGGGGAGTGGGCGGGGTCGACGGTGGGATGATCGGCGCGCTTATCGCCTTCAACGTCGACAGCGGGCTGGCCGTCGTGGCCGTGCTCGCCTACCGGCTCATCGCGTTCTGGCTTCCGATCCTGCCCGGGGGCGTGGCCTACTTCCAGCTGCGCCGGACGGTCCACCGGTGGCAGGGGGAGGCCGCGCGGCCCGCGCCCGACGTGTCCGGAGCGGCCCACGCCTAAGCGACAAAGTGATACTATACAAAGTATAGTAATGGACCGGGAGAGCCCGATCAGAAGCTAATCTTGGGGGCGTGCCGGGGCCGGCCCGCCCATCAAGGGGCGCGAAATCAGGAGGCTGACAAGAGCCATATGGAAACCGTCCAGAACATCGACAACGTCGCAAACGATCGCGTCGAGGACGTAATCATCATCGGCAGTGGTCCCGCGGGCTACACGGCCGCGCTGTACACGGCGCGCGCCCGGCTGTCTCCGCTGGTGGTCGAGGGCTTCCTGTGGGGAGGCCAGCTCCAGGCGACCACCGACGTCGAGAACTACCCGGGCTACCCCGAGGGCATCATGGGTCCCGAGATGATGCAGCAGTTCCGCGACCAGGCCGAGCGTTTCGGGGCGCGCCTGCGCAGCGAGCAGGTGACCCGAGTCGAGCTCGGGAATGAGCCCGGGGCCGTGCATCGCGTGTTCGTCGGCGATGAGGAGCTCCGAACCCGAGCGGTCATCCTGGCCATGGGCGCCGAGCACCGGAAGCTTTGCGTAAAGGGAGAGCAGGAGCTCGCGGGTCGCGGAGTCTCCTACTGCGCCACCTGCGATGCGGCCTTCTTCAAGGATCGCCGCGCGGTCGTGGTGGGTGGTGGCGACTCGGCCCTGGAGGAGGCGATCTTCATCTCCAAGTTCGCCGCCGAGGTGACCGTGATCCACCGCCGGGACGAGTTCCGAGCCTCGAAGATCATGCTGGAGCGCGCCCAGGCCCAGCCCAGCATCCACTTTCTGACCCCGTACGTCGTCGAGGACTTCCAGGCCGGCGAAGGGGGAGCGCTCGCGGTGGTTCGCGTGCGCCACGTTGACACCGGCGAGACGCGCGAGCTGCCGATCGATGGCGCGTTCGTGGCCATCGGGCACGAGCCCCAATCGGCGCTGGTGGTGGAGCAGGTGGCGACAGACCCCGAGGGCTATGTCCTCACCGACGGCAAGTCGACCCGCACCAACCTTCCCGGCGTGTTCGCGGCCGGCGACCTCGTCGATCACACCTACCGGCAGGCTGTGACCGCGGCTGGCACCGGCTGCCAGGCCGCGCTGGACGCCGAGTGGTACCTGCGCGACACACCAGAGGTACCTACTCCCGCCGAGCTGCCGCTGGGCGACCTGGCCGAAGCCCAGTGGGCCGCGCCCGCGCCGGCGGCGGCGCCCACCACCGCCGACGCGGTGGCGCGCCCGCGCGCGGCGGCTGCGCCCACCGCCGCCGAGTAGCTCAGCGCAGCGAGACCCAGACGGTCTTCGTCTCGAGGTAGGCGTCCAGGCCCGCGTGCCCGTGCTCGCGGCCGATGCCCGACGCCTTGTAGCCGCCGAAGGGCGCCGCGGGATCTCCCGGGCTCCACTGGTTGACGTAGACCATGCCCGCGCGCAGCGCCGCCGCCAGCCGGTGCGCCTGCGCGATGTCCCGCGTCCACACGCCGGCCGCCAGCCCGTACTCGGTGTCGTTGGCCCGGCGCGCCACATCCTCGATCGAGGTGTAGGGCAGGGCGACCAGGACGGGTCCGAAGATCTCCTCGCGAGCGATCGTCAGGTCATCGGAGGTCGCGGTGAACAGCGTGGGCTCGACGAAGAATCCCTCGGGGTGATCGGGTAGCGGGTCGGTGCTGCCACCGGTCACCAGCTCCGCCCCCTCGGCTCGCCCGCGCTCGATGTAGCCCGAGACCCGCTCGTGCTGCTCCGCCGACACCAGCGGACCGACGAAGGTGTCCGGGTCCAGGCCGTGGCCGGGGCGAGTGGCCGCC
>DASZHF010000060.1:0-7230 GCA_035938095.1 Solirubrobacteraceae bacterium | reverse complement strand
GTGACCGCCGTCTCCGGCGGGATGTCGCTGTCGCGCACCCGGCGGATCGCCTCAGCGACGCTCGCCGTCTCGGGCAAGGCAATGTAGTCGGGGCTCATGAGCCCGCCGGCCGTGGACGGGTTGTAGCCCAACAGCTGGCGTACCCGGCGTTGCTGCCGGGGTGGGAGGAGAGAGAGGATGGGCTCGCGGCGCTCCTGCTCGAGCTCGGTGATCAGGTCGGCGGAGTCATCGGCGGCCATCCGCGCAATCAGCTTGGCCGCCTCCTCGTCCGTTCGCTCGCGGATGAACTCCACCTGATGCTGGTCGTCGAGCTCTTCGAAGACGTCCGCTTCGAGCTCGCGGTCCTGCCCGACGGCCTGGATGATCTCCTCGCCCTCGTCGTGGGAGGCCGCCTCGACCAGGTCGGCGATCTGGGCTGGGTGAAGCTGGGCCAGCTTGCGGTGTCGGATCCGCAGGCGCGACGTCGGAACGTGACCGACGAACGGCTCGAGCTGCGTCCATTCGATCATCGGCTCGCCGTCACGATGTCCACTCGAGCTGCCGAACCGCAGTAGCCGGCGCAGGCGAGCCCGGCGCGACGGGTTGATCCCCATCACCCGCCACCAACCGTCGACGTTGGCCAGCTCGATCTCGTGAGCCGTCACGAGCCGGGCTGCCTCAACGTCGATCAGCTTGCGCCCCAGCACGTCCTCGCCGAGCAGCACCTCTCCCGGACGACGCTCGAAGCGACGCAGGTCGAGCAACTCGCCCGAGAGTTGCGCCGAGTCCGAGCTCAGTGAGGCGATCCGATCTGTGGGTATGAACAGCTCGCGCTCGCCCAGGCGCCCCTTCAGCCCGGTGACGGGCGGGAAGTCCTCGTCCATGCGGACGATCACGTCCTCGACCCGACCGAGCCGCTCCCCGGACCGATCTACCAGCGGGCTCCCGAGCAGCCCGGACAGGTGGACAAGCTGTTGTGTCATCGCTCCAGAACGCTACCCCCGCGACCGGCTCGAGCCGTGCTAGCTGGTCGCGAGGCCGACCGGACAGCTGACGCCGGTGCCCCCCACTCCGCAGTACCCGTTCGGGTTCTTGGCCAGATACTGCTGATGGTAGGACTCGGCGTAGTAGAACGGACCGGCCGGAGCGATCTCCGTGGTGATCTCGCCGTGACCGGCCTCGGTCAGCTTCTCCTGATAGGCGTCACGCGATCGTTGCGCCGCCGACCGCTGAGCGTCATCCGCATAAAGGATCAGCGAACGGTACTGGGTGCCGACATCGCCGCCCTGGCGCATGCCCTGGGTGGGGTCGTGTCCCTCCCAGAAGCGTCGCAGCATCTCCTCGTAACTGGTCTTGGACGGATCGAAGACCACCAGCACCACCTCGGCGTGGCCGGTGCGCGCCGAGCACACCTCCTCGTAGGTGGGGTTGGGCGTGAAGCCGCCGGCGTAGCCGACCGCGGTGGTGTAGACGCCCGGTGCCTCCCAGAAGTCTCGCTCGGCCCCCCAAAAGCAGCCCATGCCGAAGACAGCGGTCTGCATGCCCTCGGGAAACGGCGGCACGATCGGCGTCCCGAGCACGTCGTGTCTAGGTGAGACCCGCATCTCCTGGTCTCGCCCGGGTAGGGCCTCCTCGGCACCAACCATGTGGGTCTTGCGGCCGCTCAGGAACATGTCTCCAGAGTAGGCGTTTTTGGGCCGCTTGGCCAGCGAACGAGCCCAAGAGGACCCGCCTCCCCGAGGGCCAGAGATCGAACGAAGGTCCACGCTCGACGTCCCTGTCAGCCGGTATGGGTCCATGCCGCCGCAAAATGTGCTTAGCTGCGGCCCGAAAGTGCCGATGCCGAATCGTGGCCGCTCCGGCGGCAACGAACGGGGGAACCACCTCAGCCGGTCCTCCGGCGAGGGGCGAATCGCCACTGATGTGGCGTAGCGCGAGCTTTCCGCGCGAGCCCGACAGCTAACCCCGTAGGCCAACGAAAGAGAGGAATTTCGTGTCGCCCAGCCGGGTCTGTGGTCCCTATCCGTTTTCAGCTCCCGCGTCGAGCTCGCCGCCGGCCTCGGGGGGGACCTCCCGCGCGGGGCGGGCCTCGCGCGCTGGCCGGACCTCGCGCGCTGGCCGGACCTCCCCGGTCGCCCGGACCTCCCGCTGGACGCGCATCGGCCGTCCCGGGCTCCTCGCGGCGGCGCTCGCGTTGGGAGCCACCCTGGCCAGCGGCCCGGGCGCCGCGGCCGGCCCGGCGTGTCCCGGATCCGGGGCGGCCCCGGGCCAGGCGTCCGCCCCAGCCCTCGAGGCGATCACCCTATGCCTGATCAACGTCGAGCGCCGGCGGCACCGCTTGGCCGCCCTGCGGCTCGACCCCCGCGTCGCCGCGGCCGCCCGTGGCCACGCCCAGGACATGACCTCCCACGGCTACCTGTCCCACTACAGCCGGGGCGGCGGGCCTTCGAACCGCATGAGCAGGGCCGGCTTCCGCTGCGTGCGGCGCGGATGCCCGCGCGGCGAAGACATCGCCTGGGCCCCTCGCGGCGCCACCCCGAAGCGGATAGTCGCACTCTGGATGCACAGCGCGGGACACCGCTACAACATCCTCTACCGCACCTACGCGGTGGCCGGCGTGGGCGTGGCTCCCCGCGGCGGACGCGGCGGCGCGATGTACGTGCTCGACTTCGCCGGTCGCGGGCGCTAGCCCGAGTTAGACCGTCCCCGTCGCCTCACCTTCGGCCTCATCCTCGTCGCCAGCGAGGATCAGGTACAGCGCGCGCTTGGCGTCCGCTAGAACCTTCCGCGACTGCCCGATCTGATCTGCGTCGCCGGCCCGCAAAACCTGGGCGGCGGCGTACGCGACATCCTTGATCAGTCCGGCGAGATCACGGGTCTCGTCACTCACGTCGCGGCTGAAGGCCTCCCACGGCTCGCCCAGCTCGTCGCGGTGCTCAGCGACATAGCTGCGGCCGCTGTCGGTCAGCTCGAACACCTTCCGACCTTCGCTCTCCACCGTGCGCACGAGACCCTCGTCCTCGAGTTGCTGGAGGGCCGGATAGACCGAACCGGGGCTGGGCCTCCAAGCGCCGTCGCTCCGCTCCTCGATCTCCTGCATCAGCTGGTAGCCGTTGCGCGGCTCGTCGTCGAGCAGGACGAGCGCCGCCGCCCGGACGTCTCCGCGTCGCGCCTTGCGACCGTACCGGAACGGCGGCCCGCCGAACGGGAAGCCCGGACCGAAGAACCTGTCGCCCGACCGGCCGCGGTGCCGCGGACCGCCCCGGTGATGGTGGCGTCCAGAGCGGCCCTCCGACATCGCCCGGAGGGCGGCGGCGAGCATGTGGGGGAAGGGCTCCCCCGGGCCTTCGTCGGCAAAGGCATGACTGCTGCTGTACATCGGATTACTCCTTACTGTTTGTAGTCTCCGATGTATAACGATATATCAAGATAGGTCGCCTGTCAAGGGCGGCGCCTGCACCGATCCCGCGGGAGTCCGCCCGTCATCTGCTCGGCCGCCGGCGAGCGGCGCCCGCGAGCCTCAGTGACCCCTCCCGATCTCCATTGCCGGCCCCGGACTCGACCCCGGAGCCGTCCCAGGACCCGGACCCGGCCTGCGGCCCCGCCCTCGCGGCGCCCGCGCCAGGCCCCTCAGCAGCCGCCGCGCGATCGCCCGCAGCGTGGCCTTTCCGTACGCGTGCGACCCGTCCGCCGTGGTCAGGATCGCCACCGCGACACGCTGGTGGCCGCGTCGAAGCAGGGCAACCTGATTGTCCACAGCTCCGGTCCCAGATCCCCAGCCTCCCTTGAAGTAGATCCGCCAGCCGCGGGGCACCACGCGAGCGATGCCCCAGCGCTGGCGCGGGATGACCGACGCCAGCAGGCGCATGGCCGCCGCCCGGTGCCGGTGCACCACGTAACGGTCGATGTGCAAGAAGAACCTGGTCTGGTCGGCGGCGTCGATGCGGCTGTTCCCCCAGATGGGCGCCGCCGGGCGGAAGCGGCGCATGCCCACCCGGCGGGCCAGCGCGACCAGGCCCCCCTCCCCCACGATGCCCAGGACCCGCGTTGCGGCGGCGTTGTCCGAGCGCCGGATCATCGGTCCGAGCAGGCGGCGATCCGCCGGCCCCAGCCGGCGCCTTCGCACAGCGCGCCGGTCGAGGTAGGCCACGAGCAGCATCGCCTTCAGAACGCTCGCCGACGGCGCGGTGCGCTGCGGCCGGTAGCCGTAGACCCGGCCATCGGAGCGCACCGCGAAGGAGATGTCGCCCCGCCGGTGACGGGCATAGGCGATCGCGGACCGCACGTGCGGCCGCCAGGCGACCCGCGCCCCCGCGCTCCCACCGGCGGGCGCAGCCTCCGCCACCCCCGCCGACACAGCCACCGCGAGCAACGCCGTGCCTGCCACCAGGAGAGGTCTCGGACCGGGCCTCAGGGCGACTGCGTGCCTGGCGACGGGGTGCCGGGCGATTGGGGAGGCGGGAACCGAGCGGTCAGCCGGCGGACGATGTCGTCCAGCACCCCGTCCTGGGCCATCAGGTGGGCCTGGAGCTGCATGGCCTCGTGGAGGGTGGCGTCGGCGTCCTTGTACGTCTGTTCGGCCCGCTTGTCCGCCGCGACCGCCTGCTGGTTCTGACCGACGATGATGATCGGCAGCAGGACCAGCTGGAGGAACGTCTGCGCGATCCAGCTGATGATGATGATCTTGTCCCCGCTCTTGATCGCCTGGGGCAGGCTCACCAGCGCGATCAGCGTGAACAGGTACGCGCACCACATGGTCCCCACGATCAGCGTGATGAACAGCCCGGCCCGGGCGTTGAATCGCTGCATCGGCCCACCGGTGGGCTCCTCGTGCACCTTGGGCGGCCGGTGCTGCCTTCGCGCCGCGATCCGGGGGTGCGGAACGTATTGGAATATCCCAGTCTGCCGTTCGGCCATCTCGGTCCTCCTGGTTGCCGGCCACGGCCCTTAGGCCATGCGGCCTTCGTTCGCCTTCGGCGCTCGTTGCCCTTTGCCTGGGCGCGGCGAAGTTGGACGATTGTGTCCGGCGCGGCCCTTGATCGGGCGCCCCACCGGGCGTAGAGTCAGAGGACCCCATCGACCCCCACCAGGGAGGTAGACATGGCCCGAATGATGGCCGACTGCCGGCGTTTCCCGAGCGAGTCCCACTGCACGCTGACGATCATCGGCGAGGAGGGCGAGCTCATCGACGCGGCCGTCGCTCACGCGGTGACGGTCCACGGGCACCAGGACAGCCCCGAGATGCGCGCCCAGCTGCACGACATGCTCGAGCCGGAGAGCGCCTACGTGGCGGGCGCCCGCGAGCAAGAGCCGCTCCCCACCTAGGCGCGGCCCGGCCCTTTCACAACTGATTGAAGCCCCGGACTCAGCCCGAGTCCGGGGTGCACGACGGCCTGATCGCCGTCGCGAGATTCAGCGCGAGTCCGGGCTGTCGATCAGCCGCAATACGCGTTCGGCGCTCGCCTCGACGCTGAGGTCGGGCGTCAGGACGAGGTCGGCGGCGGCCGGCGTTTCGTACGGGTCGTCGATACCCGTCATGCCGGTGATCTCCCCGCGCCGCGCGCGCGCGTAGAGACCCTTGGGGTCGCGCCGCTCACATTCGGCCAGGGGCGTACACAGCCAGACCTCCATGAAGGCCAGCCCCTCGCGCTCGTGCAGCGCTCGGGCCTCCGCCCGGCCCGCCGAGTACGGCGACACCACGGACACGAGGGCCACGGTGCCGGCCTCGGCCAGGATGCGGGCGACCTCCGCCGTGCGGCGCACGTTCTCGGTGCGCGACGCGGCGTCGAACCCCAGATCGCGGTTGAGCCCCAAGCGCATCTGGTCCCCGTCCAACCGGTAGGCGCTTCGGCCCGAGAGCACCAGTCGTTCCTCGACCGCCGCGGCGATGGTCGACTTGCCCGATGCAGGCAGCCCGGTGAACCAGATCGTCGCGCCGGGATGGCCCAGCGCGCTCCAGCGCTCAGTGCGCATCAGAGCGGGAGCGGGGCATGTGATGTCTGCAGCAACGTAGGGGGGCGAACTGGCCGTGTTCACTCCTCGCGCCTCGTTTGTACTGGGGTGATCGTATCCGCCGCCGCCGACAGGGGGCAAACATCCCCGCAAACACGCAGAAACCCCTGCAAGTGTCCGAAACGGGCCGGCGGGCGGGACTCCTAACCCAAAACCAACCTATACCCTCAGCCCGGCCGGCCCTACCGAGCCAAAAGCATGCCAGAACGCGATCGCCACCGTCCGGAATCCACCAACCTGCGGTCGCCCGCTTTCCTGGGCGCCACAGCCGCTTTGGCTGCCCTCGTCGTCGGATGCGGAGGGGGCTCGAGCGCCCTGACCCACGCCCAGCTCGTGAGCAAGGCGAACGCGATCTGCAGCGCCAAGAACACGCAGGTCGCCGCGCTGGGTCGCGCCACCACGGTCCCCCAGCTCCAGCGGGTCCTGAGCCGGGGCATTTCGATCGCCGAGCAGGCCGACGCCAAACTCCGAGCCCTCAAGCCTCCCGCCAGCGACGCCGCCGCCTTTCAGGCGACCCTCGCCCTCGACGCCCAGACGCTCGCGCTCGACCGCCAGGCACTGCAGGCGGCGAGCAGCGGCAACCTGGCCAAGTTTCGCCAGCTGATCGTCCAGGCCACGTCGCTCTCATCCCAGGCCAGGACCAAGGCCGCCCAGCTCGGGCTATCCACCTGCGGCCAAACCGGCTAGCGGGCCCCCGCCCGCTCAGTACCCTCAAGCGGTGACGCCGGCTAGCCAGTTGCCGTGACGCGGGCCACCCAGAGGATCAGGACTCACGCCCTCGCGCTCGCCTCCGGCGCGCTGGTCGCCCTTGCCGTCGCGATCGCCGTGATCGCGCATCAGGCGGGAAGCCAGGACAGCGCCAACACCCAGAGCAGCTCGAGTCCATTCAACGGGCCGCTGATGCCTGCGAACCTGCGCGCGGCGCCGTTCCGGTTGCGCGATCAGACCGGCGCCTGGGCCACGCTGTCCCAATACCGCGGGCGGGTGGTCATCCTCACCTTCATGCACGCGCTGTGCACCGGCTCGTGCCCGATCATCGCTCAACAGATCCGCGGCGCGCTCAACGACCTCGGAGCCCGAGCGCGCGACACGCAGACCCTCGCCGTCAGCATCGAGCCCATCGAGGACACGCCGGCCATGGTGACCACCTTCCTGCGCCGCCAGCATATCGCCGGAACCATGCGCTACCTGATCGGCCCCCGCAGCGACCTCCAGCACGTCTGGAAGGCGTACGGGATC
>DASZHF010000059.1:0-18155 GCA_035938095.1 Solirubrobacteraceae bacterium | reverse complement strand
GTCGCCGACGATCCGCCCGACGCGCCGTCCGGAGACGTTTGAAAACGAGCGTGCAAGGCCTCGAAAACGTTGCAACAACGCCGATTGTGGCCCCGAACTCCTGCTATTCTCGGCGATCGCGCCGCGGATCGGTGCCTCCATCAGCGCGCACCCCGCGACCAGGAGCACTGCATCCGTGGAGACCTCGAAGACCTAGCCCCTCGCCACCGGCTTCCAGCCGACCCGCCGATGGGCCCGACGTAGGGCCTTTTTTTATGCCTGCTCGGTTGCAGGCAATCGTTCAAGCCGCGCAAGCCGTACCAACCCTCTTTCCCCACCATGCCACGCACCTTCGCTCTCGAAAATACCCGCAACATCGGGATCATGGCGCACATCGACGCCGGTAAGACGACGACGACCGAACGCATCCTCTATTACACAGGACGGACCCACAAGATGGGGGAGGTTCACGAGGGCGCGGCCACGATGGACTGGATGGCCCAGGAGCAGGAGCGGGGGATCACGATCACGTCCGCCGCCACCACGGCAGAGTGGAAGGGCCACCGGATCAACATCATCGACACGCCCGGCCACGTCGACTTCACGGTCGAGGTGGAGCGCTCGCTGCGCGTCCTGGACGGGGCCATCGCCCTGTTCGACTCGGTGGCCGGGGTCGAGCCCCAGTCCGAGACCGTATGGCGCCAGGCCGACAAGTACTCGGTCCCGCGCATCGCCTACATCAACAAGATGGATCGCATCGGCGCCGACTTCCAGCGTGGGGTGCAGACCATGGTCGACCGGCTGGGAGCCCACCCCGTCCCCATCCAGCTGCCCATCGGCGCCGAGGCCGACTTCGCGGGCGTCATCGACCTGGTCACCAACCAGGCCATCATTTACAAGGACGAGCTGGGCACCGAGCAGGAGATCGTCCCGATTCCCGACGACCTGGCCGAGGAGGCCGCGGCCGCGCGCGAGCACCTGCTCGAGGAGGTCTCGCACTACGACGACGAGCTGGTCGAGCTCATCCTCGAGGACAAGGAGATCTCCCCCGAGCGCCTGCGCCAGTCCATCCGCCAGGCGACGCTCGACATCAAGCTCACCCCGGTGCTTTGCGGCTCGTCCTTTAAGAACAAGGGCGTGCAGCCCCTGCTCGACGCCGTCGTCGACTACCTGCCCTCGCCGCTGGACGTCCCACCGGTCACCGGCCTGGCTCCCGGCAAGGGGGGCGAGGAGGGAGCGCCGGTCACCCGCCGGCCCGACGACTCCGAGCCCTTTGCCGCGCTGGCGTTCAAGATCATGGCCGACCCCTTCGTAGGCAAGCTGACCTACTTTCGCGTCTACTCCGGTCGCCTGGGCGCCGGCTCGCGGGTGCTCAACGTTTCCACCGGGCGCACCGAGCGCATCGGGCGCATCCTGATGATGCACGCCAACGACCGCGAGGAGATGGACGAGGTCTACGCGGGCGACATCGCCGCGGCGGTGGGCATCAAGCAGGTGACCACCGGCGACACCCTGGCGGCCCCCGACGCCCCGATCCTGCTCGAGACCATCACCTTCCCCGAGCCGGTCATCAAGGTGGCCGTCGAGCCCAAGACCAAGGCCGACCAGGAGAAGATGTCGATCGCGCTCGGGCGGCTGGCCGAGGAGGACCCCACCTTCCGGGTCCAGACCAACGAGGAGACCGGGCAGACCGAGATCTCCGGGATGGGAGAGCTCCACCTCGAGGTCCTGGTCGACCGCATGAAGCGCGAGTACAAGGTCGAGGCCAACGTGGGCCGGCCCCAGGTCTCCTACCGCGAGACCGTGCGCGGCTCGGTCAAGAACATCGAGGGCAAGTTCATCCGCCAGACGGGCGGTTCGGGCCAGTACGGCGTGGTCAACATCGATCTCGAGCCAGCGCCCGGCGAGGGCTTTGACTTCATCAACTCCATCAAGGGCGGCGCCATCCCCTCCGAGTTCATTCCCGCAGTGGAGAAGGGAATCGAGGAGGCGCTCGAGAACGGCGTCAAGGCCGGTTACCCGATGGTCGACGTGCGGGTGCGCCTCGTGGACGGCAAGTACCACGACGTCGACTCATCGGAGATCGCCTTCAAGGTGGCGGGTTCGCTCGCCCTTAAGGAGGCCGCCCGGCGGGCCAAGCCGGTCCTGCTCGAGCCCATCTTCTCCGTCGAGGTGGTCACTCCCGAGGAGTTCCTGGGGGACGTGATCGGCGATCTGAGCCGGCGCCGGGGCCGGGTCGAGGGTCAGGAGCGCCGCGGCAATGCGCTCGCCGTCACCGCCCGGGTGCCCCTGAGCGAGATGTTCGGCTACGCGACCGACCTGCGTTCTACGACCCAGGGCCGAGCTACCTACACGATGCAGTTCGACGGATACGAGGAGGTTCCGCCCAATATCGCGGAGCGAATCGTCGAGCATCGCACAGGTGAGCCAGTCCCCGCGTAATGAAGTTAGATAGTTTTCTGAGGTTGCGGCCTGTGGCAGAGGCGCTGCCCGAGACCGATTAAGAGGAGCTACGACAAGGTGGCAAAGGAGAAGTTCGAGCGCGACAAGCCCCACGTCAACGTGGGGACCATCGGTCACATCGATCACGGCAAGACGACGTTGACCGCCGCCATCACGCACGTGCTGGCAGAGAAGGGCGGAGCCGAAGCCAAGAGCTTCGAGGAGATCGACAACGCTCCCGAGGAGAAGGAGCGCGGGATCACGATCGCCACGTCGCACGTCGAGTACCAGACCGAGAACCGCCACTACGCCCACGTGGACTGCCCGGGCCACGCCGACTACATCAAGAACATGATCACCGGCGCGGCCCAGATGGACGGCGCGATCCTCGTCGTCTCGGCCGCCGACGGGCCGATGCCGCAGACTCGCGAGCACATTCTGCTCGCGCGCCAGGTGGGCGTGCCCTACATCGTGGTGTTCCTCAACAAGGTCGACATGGTCGACGACCCCGAGCTGCTCGAGCTGGTCGAGGTCGAGGTCCGCGAGCTGCTCTCCGAGTACGAGTTCCCCGGCGACGACATCCCGGTCATCTCGGGCTCGGCCCTGAAGGCCCTCGACGGCGACGACGAGTACAAGCAGAAGATCCTCGAGCTGGCCGACGCTCTGGACAACTACATCCCCGAGCCCGAGCGCCCGCTCGACAAACCCTTCCTCATGCCGGTCGAAGACGTCTTCTCGATCACCGGTCGCGGCACTGTGGCTACCGGGCGCATCGAGCAAGGCATCATCAAGACCGGCGAGACGGTCGAGATCGTTGGCATCAGGCCCACCACCTCGACCGTCGTAACCGGCGTGGAGATGTTCCGCAAGATCCTCGACGAGGGTCGCGCGGGTGACAACGTGGGCTGCCTGTTGCGCGGCACCAAGCGCGAGGAGATCGAGCGCGGCCAGGTGTTGTGCAAGCCCGGTTCGATCACACCCCACACCAAGTTCAAGTCCGAGGTGTACGTCCTTAAGAAGGAAGAAGGAGGACGCCACACCCCGTTCTTCACCGGCTACAGGCCGCAGTTCTACTTCCGTACGACCGACGTCACGGGCGTGGCCAACCTGCCCGAGGGCGTCGAGATGGTCATGCCCGGCGACAACGTCGCCATGGAGATCGAGCTCATCCAGCCCATCGCCATGGACCAGGGGCTCCGCTTCGCCATCCGCGAGGGCGGACGCACCGTGGGCTCGGGCGTAGTGGTTGAGATAGTTCAGTGACCGGAGAGCGCGGGTGAGCTGGCCCCTGCGCTCTTCGCCCTCTATACAGCCAGTCACATAGTCGCCCGGGGGGCACCTCCAAGGGAGACCGCCCTCCGAGCGCCGGCCCGGCCTCAAGCCGGGCTGAGCCGGGGCTGCGGTCAGGCCCCGCCGCAGGACAAGCGTCCGTAACTTCATCCACCACCGCTCAACAGCCACCGCACCCGACCACAGGACAGACAGCTCCAACCATGGCGGCCACAGGCCAGAACAAGATCCGCATACGTCTGAAGGCCTATGACACCTCGGCCATCGAGACGGCGGCCAAGGAGATCGTCGAGACGGCGACGCGCACCGGCGCGCGCGTTTCGGGTCCTGTGCCCCTGCCCACTGAGAAGAACGTCTACTGCGTGATCCGCTCGCCGTTCAAGGACAAGGACTCCCGCGAGCACTTCGAGATTCGCACGCACAAGCGGCTCATCGATATCCACCAGCCGACCCCCAAGACGGTCGACTCGCTCCAGCGGCTCGACCACCTTCCGGCCGGCGTGGACATCGAGATCCGCCTGGCCAGCTAGGGCCGTGGCCGCCATCCTCGCCAAGAAGCTCGGGATGACCCAGCGGTTCGGAGAGGACGGCCGGCTGGAGCGCGTGACCGTGCTGGAGGCGGGCCCGTGCTCGGTCACGGCGATTCGCACGCACGACCGCGACGGGTACGAGGCGGTTCAGCTCGCCTTCGGGCCGGTTCGAGAGAAGCACCTGTCCAAGCCCGAGCTGGGTCATCTGCGCAAGGCCGGTGCGCCGCCGTTGCGCCACCTGGCCGAATTCCGGGACGAGGCCGGCGAGTTGCAGGTGGGCGAGACCGTCACCGTGGAGGCGTTCGTGGCCGGTGAACGGGTCAAGGTCTCGGGTACGTCCAAGGGCAAGGGCTTCCAGGGCACAGTCCGCCGTCACAACTTCAGCCGGGGCCCGTCCTCGCACGGATCTCACAACGTCCGGGCCCCGGGCTCGATCGGCGCCTCCGCGACGCCGTCTCGCGTGTTCAAGGGCATTCGCGGCCCCGGTCAGATGGGCAACCGGCGCGCCACCTCCAGGCGCCTGGAGGTCGTGGACGTGCTGGCGGAGCAGAACCTGCTGCTGGTGCGGGGATCGGTGCCCGGGCCGCGCAACGGGATCGTCGAGGTCCGCAGCGATGCCTGAGGCCCCGGTCCTGGGCGCGCCGAGCTCCGGTGCCGGCGGCAAGGGCGCCAAGCTCTCGCTCGACGAGGAGGCCTTCGGCCAGCGGTTCCTCGGTGCGCTGGTGCACGAGGCGGTTCGAGCCGAGCTCAACGCCCGCCGCCGCGGCACCGCCGCCACGCGACCCCGACACGAGCTCTCGGGCGGCGGGCGCAAGCCCTGGCGCCAGAAGGGAACCGGCCGGGCGCGGGCCGGGTCCAACCGCTCGCCGCTATGGACCGGCGGGGCCACGCTGTTCGGGCCCCAGCCGCGCTCCTACACCGTCAAGGTCAACCGGCGCGAGCGCCGCGCCGCGCTGCGCAGCGCTCTCTCCCTGCACGCGGAGCGCGGCTCGCTCGGGATCCTCGACGCGGCCGCTTTGCCAGAGGCTCCCTCGACGAAGGCCGCCGCCGCGATCCTCTCGGAGTGGGGAGGATCGCTCCCGGCGCTCGTGGTGCTGGGCGAGCAGGAGAGCACGGCGGCGCTGTCGTTTCGCAACCTGGCCCGCGTGGCCGTGCTCGCCGAGCCCGACGTGGGTGTGGCGGACCTGGTGGGCGCTGCGTCGGTGTTGGTTTCGACCTCGGCGCTGGACGGGCTGACTGCGCGGGCTCGCGGCCGGGACGCCTCGTCGCGCCGGCGCGCTACCACGACCCCGACCCCGACCTCGGCCCCGACCTCGACCCCGACATCGGCCTCGGCATCGCCCGATGAGGCCGGTTAGCCCATGCAGCCCACCCAGGTCATCATCCGGCCGGTCGTCTCGGAGAAGAGCTACGTGCTCTCTGCGGCCGACAAGTACACGTTTCGGGTCCATCCCGACGCCCACAAGACCCAGATCCGCCAGGCCGTCGAGCAGCTCTTCGGGGTCAAGGTGCTACACGTGCGCACGATGACCGTCAAGTCCAAGCCCAAGCGCCGCGGGTTGGTGCGCGGCCGGACGCGCCACTGGAAGAAGGCGATTGTCCAGGTGCGTCCCGGCGACTCGATCCCGATCTTCCAGGGCCTCGAGGGTCTGGAGGGCTGAGCCGATGGCGATCCGCAAGCCCAAGCCCACGAGCCCGGGACGTCGCTTTGCCACCTATCCCGATTTCTCGGAGGTCACCCGCGGGCACCCCGAGAAGAGCCTGGTGGAGGGCATGACCAAGAGCGGCGGGCGCAACAGTCGTGGACGCAAGACGGCGCGCCACCGCGGCGGGGGAGCCAAGCGCGCCTACCGGCGGATCGACTTCAAGCGACGCAAGGACGGCGTCCCCGCGCGCGTGGCGACGATCGAATACGACCCCAACCGGTCCGCCTACATCGCCCTGCTGCACTACGCCGACGGCGAGAAGCGCTACATCCTCGCGCCCCAGCGACTGCGCGTGGGGATGACGGTCACCTCGGGCGACGGCGTGGACATCACGGTCGGCAACTGCCTGCCCCTGGGCCGCATGCCGATCGGCACCGTCGTGCACAACGTCGAGCTCCACCCAGGCCGGGGAGGCCAGATGGCGCGCTCGGCGGGCGCCGGCGTGCAGCTCATGGCCAAGGAGGGCGAGATGGCCACCCTGCGTCTGCCCTCCGGCGAGATGCGCCAGGTGCGCGCCGACTGCCGAGCGACGGTGGGCACGATCGGCAACACCGATCACCAGAACATCAAGGTGGGCAAGGCAGGACGCAAGCGCCACATGGGCGTACGTCCGCAGACGCGCGGCACCGCCATGAACCCCGTCGACCACCCCCACGGCGGCGGCGAGGGATCGACCACCCCGGGACGCCACCCCGTGACGCCCTGGGGCGTGCCCACCCTCGGATACCGCACCCGCAAGAAGAACAAGGCGTCGAGCCGCTACATCGTCAGGGGTCGGCGCCGTGGCAAGAGCAAGCGCCGGTAGGCATCGGGAGTGAAAGCGTGAGTCGCTCGAGTAAGAAGGGACCGTGGGTGGAGCAGCGCCTGCTGACTCGGATCGAGGCCATGAACGCCGCCAACGCCAAGCAGATGATCAAGACCTGGTCGCGCGGCTCGACGATCTTTCCCGAGATGGTCGGACACACGATCGCCGTTCACGATGGGCGCAAGCACGTGCCGGTGTTCGTGACCGAGTCGATGGTCGGCCACAAGCTGGGAGAGTTCGCCCCCACCCGTCTGTATCGGGGACACGCCGGCTCCGGGAAGGTGAGATGACCCCGTCCAAGCGCGAGGACTCAGAGCCCGACAACGAGCGCGACGAGCCTGGCGAGGCGGCTGCGGCAGATGAGAAGCCCAAGCGCCGGCTCCGCCGCCGCCGGGCACCCAAGGCTGCGTCCGCCGAGCCGGAGGGGACCGAGTCCGCCGAACCGGAGGCGAGCGAGACCGCCGAGCCGGCACCGACCAGCGCCTCGAAGGAGTCCGAGGGCGAGGCTCCGGAGCAAGCCCCAGCCGCTGAGCCCGTTGCCCAGGCCCCCGACGGGGAGAGCGGCGAGGACGCTGCGCCCAAGCCCCGCGGGCGCCGGGGAGCCGGCCGCGGGCCGAGGCGGCGCCAGCCGGCCGCGCCCGAGGCCAAGGCGGCCGACGCCGCCGCGGAGGTCAAGCAGCCGCCGGCCCCAGCACCGCGCCCCCGGCGCCGAAGCGGGGGTACGCCGGGCGAGCCGGTGGTCGTGCGGGCCCGGGCGCGCTATGTGCGGACCTCTCCCCGCAAGGCGCGCATGATTTGCGGCCACCTGCGCGGAAAGTCGGTTCCCGAGGCCCGCGCCATCCTCGACTTCGCGCCCCGAGCCGCGGCTCTTGACTGGGTGAGGCTGCTGAACTCAGCGGTGGCGAACGCCGAGAACAATCACGAGCTCGTGGCCGACGAGCTGCGGATCCGCGACGCCTTCGCCGACGAGGGACCGACGCTGAAGCGCTACCGTCCCCGGGCCATGGGTCGCGCCACCCCCATCCACAAACGCACCAGCCACCTCACGATCACGCTCGTGTCCGGGGATCGATAGCGCTATGGGTCAGAAGGTCCATCCCGAGTCGATGCGCGTGGGCTACATCCACGACTGGAAGTCCAACTGGTTCTCGGACCGCAACTTCGCGGCCTACCTGGCCGAGGACGTCCGCATCCGCGAGCACATAACCGGCAAGCTCGCTCACGCCGGTTTGAGCGACATCACGATCCGCAAGGACACCAACGACCTCGAGGTCAACATCCACACCGCCCGCCCGGGGATCGTGATCGGCAAGTCGGGGACCGAGGTGGACGCCCTGCGGCGTGACCTGCACCGGATGACGCGCAAGCAGATCAAGGTCAACATTCTCGAGATCAAGCGCCCCGAGCTCGACGCCAAGCTGGTCGCGCAGTCGATCGCCGAGCAGCTCCAGAACCGGGTGGCGTTCCGGCGCGCGATGAAGCGCGCGCTCACCAGCGCCATGCGCTCCGGCGCCAAGGGCGTGAAGGTCCAGGTGTCCGGCCGCCTGGGTGGCGCCGAGATGGCCCGGACCGAGAGCTACTCCGACGGCCGCGTGCCGCTGCACACCATGCGGGCGGACATCGACTACGGCTTCTACGAGGCCCGCACCACCTTTGGCCGCATCGGAGTCAAGTGCTGGATCAACAAGGGCGAGATCATGCCCGAGGGCTACACCGGGGCAGACCTCACCGACATGACCGGGCCCGCCCCGCCGAGCAGCGACCGGGGCGAGCGCTCCGAGCGTGATGGTGGCGGCCGCGGGCGCGGCGGCGGGCGGGGGCGCGGTGGCGAGCGCTCCGGCCGGGGCGGCCGCGGGCCCGGTCCGGGACGCTCCGGCGGACCGGGTTCCGGACGGCCCGGAGGGCCGGGCCAGGAGCGGCGCTGATGCTCTCTCCCAAGCGCGTCAAGCATCGCAAGCAGCACCGCGGCCGGCGTCACGGCCTGTCGCGGGGCCAGATCAGGGTTCAGTTCGGGGAGTACGGGCTCAAGGCCACCGAATCGGGCTGGTTGACCAACCGCCAGATCGAGGCCGCCCGAATCGCCATGACCCGCCGGATCAAGCGCGGCGGCAAGGTATGGATCAACGTCTTCCCCGATAAGCCGGTCACCAAGAAGCCCGCCGAGACCCGCATGGGGTCCGGGAAGGGGTCGCCCGAGGGGTGGGTGGCAGTGGTCAAGCCCGGGCGCGTGATGTTCGAGCTCGGAGGCGTGCCCGAGCAGCTGGCTCGCGACGCCATGCGCCTGGCTGCGCACAAGCTCCCGGTCAAGTCCAAGTTCGTCCTGCGCGAGGACTGAGATGCCGACCGCGAAGGAGATCCGGGACATGCCCAACGACGAGCTGCTCGAGCACATTCGGGTCATCCGGCGCGAGCTGTTCGGGCTGCGCTTTCAGCACGCCACCGGCGAGCTCGAGAACTCGGCTGGGCTCGGGGGCGCCAGGCGCAACCTGGCCCGCGCGCTGACCGTCGCCCGCGAGCGCGGACTCGAGGGGCTGGCGCAGCAGGCGACCGCTGGGCCGGAGGCTTGAACATGAGCCCGTTGGAAGACCAGACGCCCGAGGAGGCCGGCGGCGAGGCGGTTCCCGAGGCGCCGGCGCCGCCGGAGGAGGCCGCGGAGTCCGCCGCCACCGAAGAGGCTCCCGAGACGGCCGCGAGCGAGGAGGCTGCCGAGCCCGCCGCCACCGCAGAGGCCGAGCAGCCGGCGGCGTCCGAAGCGGCGGAGGCCGAGGCCCCCGCGGAGCCGGCGAAGGCCGCCGCGCCGGCCGAGGCGCTCTCGCCCAAGGAGAGCCGTCGCCGCGCGCGTGGCACTCACCGGGAAGCGCGTCCGTCGCGTTCGGCGCAGGAGCGACAGGAGGAGCGCGACCAGTTGCGTGCTGGCAAGCTCAAACAGCGCCAGTCGGGCCGCGCTCGGGCGCGGGCCCGGCGGGCGACCCCGGCCGAGGCGCCCGCGCCCGCGTCGATGGCCGGCGAGCGCCCCGTCGGCCGGCCGAAGGTGCGCCAGGGCGTCGTCGTCTCGGACAAGGCAGACAAGACCATCACCGTGCGCATCGACATCGCCCGCCGTCATCGTCGCTACGAGAAGGTCGTTCACAGCACGAGGACGCTGCATGCGCACGACGAGGCCAACGAGGCGCACGAGGGCGACACCGTGCAGGTGGTGGAGAGCCGCCCGACGTCGCGCAGCAAGCGCTGGCGTCTGGTCGACGTCCTGGAGCGGGCGCGATGATCCAGAACGAGACTCGCCTGCGGGTGGCCGACAACACGGGCGCCCGCGAGATCCTGTGCATCCGGGTCAAGGGGGGCTCGCGGCGGCGCTACGCATTCGTCGGCGACGTGATCACGGCCACGGTCAAGCAGGCCACGCCCCAGGGGTCCGTCAAGAAGGGGGAGGTCGTGACCGCGGTGGTGGTGCGGACCAAGAAGTCGTTCGGCCGCGCGGACGGCACCTACATCGCGTTCGACGAGAACGCGGCGGTGATCATCGACGAGCAGCGCAATCCCCGCGGTACCCGCATCTTCGGCCCGGTGGCGCGCGAGCTGCGCGAGCGCAACTTCATGAAGATCGTGTCCCTGGCTCCTGAGGTTCTGTGATGGGCTCGGGCATGAAGATCCGCCGCGAGGACGAGGTTCTGGTGATCTCGGGGAAGGATCGCGGCAAGCGCGGCCGCGTCCTCCGGGTCGACCCCAAGGGCCAACGCGTCTACGTCGAGGGCCTGAACATCATCAAGCGCCATCAGCGTCCCCGGCAGGTCCGCGACGCGCAGCGAGCCGAGACGGTGGGTGGAGTGATCGAGCGGGAAGGCCCGATCCACATCTCTAACGTGATGTTGATCGACCCTAAGGACAGCCGGCCCACGCGGGTCGGGATCGACCGCGAGGGCGGCAAGCGCTATCGAGTGGCCCGCCGCTCTGGCCAGCGCGTCGACTAGCGATAACCCTTCACCCTTCCGACCGCCATGCCTAATGACAACCAGCCGCGACTGAAGACCAGGTACCTCGACGAGGTTCGCCCCGCGCTCATGCAGCGCTTCCGTTACTCCACCCCCATGCAGGCGCCCCGCATCCAGAAGATCACCCTCAACATGGGAGTGGGGGAGGCCAAGCAGGATTCCCGCATGCTCGAGGCCGCGACCGAGCAGCTGGCCACGATCGCCGGCCAGCGGCCCAATGTGCGCCGCGCGCGCAAGTCGATTGCCGCGTTCAAGCTGCGCGAGGGGATGCCCGTTGGTGTCTCGGTCACGCTGCGCCGGGGGCGCAGCTACGAATTCCTCGACCGCCTCATGTCGATCGCGATTCCCCGGATTCGGGACTTCCGCGGGCTGAACCCGCGCTCCTTCGACGGACGCGGTAACTACTCGCTGGGCGTCCGCGAGCAGATCATCTTTCCCGAGGTCGACTACGACGCGGTGGATCAGATCCGGGGTCTCGACATCACGATCACCACCAGCGCGGCCAACGACGAGGAGGCGTTCGCACTGCTCGAAGCCATGGGCATGCCCTTCTCCCGCGAAGGTCGCCCGGGGCACGCCGAGGCCGAGCAGGCCCAGGCCGAGGAAGAGGAACGCCAGCGCCACGAGGAGGCGCGGGCCAAGGCCGAGGCCGAGCAGGCGGCGCTGGAGGCGCTCAAGGCCGAGAATCCGGAGGCCTACGCCAAGCCCGAGCCCACCACGGACGACGAGGGCGAGGCGAGCGGGGCGGAGTCAACCGAACCGGGCCCGGCCGACGCCGGCGGCGGGAAGAAGGAGGGCTAGCCCGATGGCCAAGACCTCACAGCGGGTGCGCCAGGCCCGACCTCCGAAGTTCAAGACGCGGGGCTATACCCGCTGCCGCCGCTGCGGGCGGGCGCGGGCCGTGTACCGCAAGTTCGGGATGTGCAGGATCTGCCTGCGCGAGCTGGCCCACGAGGGATTCATTCCAGGGATGACGAAGTCGAGCTGGTAGGCGCGCATGTCGATGACCGATCCCATAGCCGACTACCTGACGCGGATCCGCAACGCGATCCATGCCGCCCACGAGACGGTCGATATCCCGTCCTCGCGGCTGAAGGTCGAGATCACCCGGATCCTCAAGGAGCAGGGCTACATCGACTCCTACGCGGTGGAGCCCGCGTCCGGCGCTCCCGGTGATGTCATCCGCATCCGCCTGCGCTACACCGACGCGCGGCGCTCGGCCATCTCGGGCATGCAACGAGTCTCGCGACCCGGGCGCCGGACGTTCGTCGACGCCCGGGGGATCCCGAAGGTCCTCGGCGGCATGGGGACGGCCATCGTCTCGACCTCTCGTGGAGTCATGACCGGCCACGACGCCCGCTCGGCCGGCGTCGGGGGCGAGGTCGTGGCCCAGGTCTGGTAGCAGGCGCGGAATGTCGCGGATCGGAAGGCAACCCATCCCCGTCCCGGCCGGCGTCAGCGTCGCCATCGAGCCAGAGCTCGTTCGAGTCAACGGCCCCCGGGGCGAGCTCGCCGAGCGCGTCCCGCGAGACATCAGCGTCGTTCAGACCGAAGACCAGCTGCTCGTCACCCGGCCCACCGACCGCACCGAGCACCGGGCGCTGCACGGTCTGACGCGCTCGCTGGTGGCCAACATGGTCCAGGGCGTGACGGCCGGCTACGAGAAGCGCCTGGAGATCCAGGGCGTGGGCTACCGGGCGCAGCTGCGCGGCAACGACCTCGAGCTCGCGCTGGGCTACTCGCACCCGGTCTCGATCAAGGCCCCGGCTGGGATCGAGTTCGAGGTGCCCGTCCCGACCCGAATCGTGGTGCGGGGCATCTCCAAGCAGCTGGTGGGGGAGACGGCCGCCAACATCCGCAAGCAGCGCCGGCCCGAGCCCTACAAGGGCAAGGGCATTCGCTACGAGGGCGAGTACGTCCCCCGCAAGGTGGGCAAGCGGGCATGACCGTTCAGACCAATCAGTCCCGCCGCCTGCGCCGCCGCCGTCGCGTGCGCCAGAAGGTGAGCGGCACGGCCGAGCGGCCCCGGATCTCGGTGTTCCGTTCCAACCGCGGTATCAGCGCGCAGCTGGTGGACGACCTCGAAGGCCGTACCCTGGCGGCCGTGAGCTGGACGGAAGCCGACCTGCGGTCGCTGCCCCCGATGGACCAGGCCCGCCGGGCGGGTGAGCGGCTCGCCGAGCGGGCCCAGGCCGCGGGCGTCGAGCGCGCGGTGTTCGATCGGGGCGGCTACCAGTACCACGGTCAGGTCAAGGCGCTCGCCGAGGCGGCCCGCGAGGGCGGGCTCGCCGTCTAGGCCGGCGGCCGGAGGGCAGCAGCTACCCTCTAGCGGGAGCACCGACCCATGCACGTAGACCGCACAGTCAGCTCTACCGGCCTCGACCTCCAGGAGCGCGTGGTGGAGATCAACCGCGTGGCCAAGGTGGTCAAGGGCGGCCGCCGGTTCTCGTTCACGGCCCTGGTCGTCGTCGGGGATGAGCGCGAGATCGTCGGGGTCGGCTACGGGAAGGCCAACGAGGTTCCCCTCGCCATCCAGAAGGGGGTCGAGCGGGCGAGGAAGAACTTATTCCGCGTGCCCAAGCACGGGGCCACCATCACCCACCAGGTCACCGGGATCTACGGCTCGGGCCGCGTGCTGCTCAAGCCCGCCGCCCCGGGTACCGGCGTGATCGCCGGTGGCGGGGTGCGCGCCGTGCTCGAGCTGGCCGGGATCCACGACATCCTGTCCAAGAGCTTGGGGTCTCAGAACCCGATCAACCTCGTCAAGGCCACCGTCGACGCCCTGCAGAGCCTGCGCACTCCGGCCGAAGTCGCCCAGTTGCGGGGGCTGTCGGTCAACCAGGTGCTGGGCTTGGGCGGCGAGGCCCGCGACGGCGCCGCCGCTCCCGAAGCGGGCAACGGTGCGGCGCCGGCGCCCGAGGCCGTGGCATGAGCGCGCAGGCGGCTGTCGGCGCGACGCTGCGGGTCACCCAGCGGCGATCCCGAAACGGGGCCAACCAGCGCCAGCTGGCCACCCTGCGCTCGCTCGGGCTGCGCCGGATCGGTCACAGGGTCGAGGTGCCAGACACCCCGGCCGCGCGCGGAATGGTGCGCGCGGTTGCGCACCTGGTCTCCGTGGAGGAGCGCGGATGAGTCCCCCGGCCAAGCGGCGCCCGGCGAGTCCCGCTGGCTCCAAGCGCGCTGCCGGTGCCGCGGGCTCGAAGCGCGCGGCAGCTCGCGCCTCCGACAAGCCGCCGGACTCGCCCGACTCGCCGCAAGGGCCGCAGGCCGGCGCGCGGATCGGGCTGCACTCGCTGCGCCCGGCGCCCGGCAGTCGCCGGCCCCGCAAGCGCCTCGGTCGCGGGGAGGGATCGGGCACCGGCAAGACGGCCGGACGGGGGCACAAGGGAGCCGGAGCCCGCTCGGGCGCCCGCAAGCGGGCCAGCTTCGAAGGCGGCCAGAACCCGATTCACATGCGCATGCGCAAGCTGCGCGGCCCGCACATGAAGAAGTCGATGCCTTTCGAGCCGTTCCGCACTCACAGCCAGCCCGTCAACCTCGACGACCTGGAGAAGCGCTTCGAATCGGGCGCCGCCGTGACGCTCGAGGCGCTGCGCGAGCACGGCCTGGGCCAGCGACGCGGCGTGCCGGTAAAGGTGCTCGCTCGGGGCGAGCTGGGCAAGCCGCTCACGGTCCACGCCCACGCGTTCAGCGCCCGCGCGCGCGAGCGCATCGAGGCCGCCGGCGGAACCTGCGTGGTCGAGGAGCCCTAGGCCCTACTCGCGGGCCGGCGGCCGCCACCAACCATGCTCTCGACCATCCTCAGCGCGTTCACGGTCCGCGAGATCCGGCGCAAGCTCGCCTTCACGGCGGCACTGCTGGCCCTGTACCGCCTCGGCTCGCACATCCCGGTCCCCGGGGTCAACGTCAACGCGGTCAACGCCATCCAGCACAACTTCGGAAGCTCGAACATCCTCGGCTTCCTGAACCTGTTCTCGGGCGGCGGGCTGTCGCGGATCGCCCTGTTCGCGCTCGGGATCATGCCCTACATCACCGCCTCGATCATCCTGCAGCTGTTGACGGTGGTCGTGCCCTCGCTAGAGAAGCTCCAGAAGGAGGGCGAGGTCGGGCAGGCCCGCATCACGCAGTACACGCGCTACCTGACGGTGGGCCTCGCGTTCGCGCAGTCGATCGGGTACGTCTTCCTGTTCCGCAGCTTCCAGACCGGCGTCGGTCAGAACGTGATCGACAAGTTCGACGCTCCGCACGTATTCCTGATCGTGATCTCGCTGACCGCCGGGACCGTGCTGCTGATGTGGATGGGCGAGCTGATCACCCAGCGGGGCATCGGCAACGGGATCTCGCTGATGATCTTCGCGTCGATCGTCTCCCGGCTCCCCTCGGGGCTGCAGGCCTGGTGGACCTCGAACAACCAGGTGTTCAAGGTCATGATGCCCTTCATCGTCCTGGCGGTCGTGGGGTCGATCGTGTTCGTCCAGGAGGGGCAGAGGCGCATCCCCGTCCAGTACGCCAAGCGCGTGATCGGCCGCCGCATGACGTCGGGCGGGCAGACCTATCTCCCCCTCCGGGTCAACATGGCCGGGGTCATCCCCGTCATCTTCGCCGCCAGCATCATGGCCTTCCCGCCCACGGTCGGTCAGCTCATCCACGCGCACTGGGCCCGATCGATATCCGACTTCTTCACTCCCAACGGCTGGCACTACGTGCTGGGCGAGTCCATCTTCATCATCATCTTCACCTACTTCTACACGGCGGTCACTTTCAACCCGGTCGACCAGGCCGACAATCTCAAGAAGTACGGGGGCTTCATACCCGGGGTGCGCCCCGGGCGGCCCACGGCGGAGTTTCTGGACCGCATCCTGGCTCGCCTGACCTTCCCCGGAGCCCTGTTCCTGGCGGCGGTGGCGGCCCTGCCCACGGTGCTGATCGCGCGCGCCCACGCCAACTTCTTCTTCGGGGGGACTTCGATCCTGATCGTCATCGGCGTCGCGCTGGACACGATGAAGCAACTCGAGGCGCAGCTGATGATGCGCAACTACGAGGGTTTCCTGAAGTAGCCAGGGCCGGCCCTGGCGGGCCGGACCCGCACGCGGTCTTCGGATAACGTGACCGGCTTCTCGTGTCGGAACTGAACCTCATCCTGCTCGGCCCGCCCGGGGCCGGCAAGGGCACCCAGGGGGCTCGACTGAGCCAGGATTTCGGGCTGCCCTATATCGCCACCGGCGACATGCTGCGAGAAGCGGTCAGAGAGGGCTCGGAGCTGGGCACCAAGGCGGACGAGTACATGCGCGAGGGCAAGCTCGTTCCCGACGAGATCATCATCGGGATGATCTTCGAGCGCATCGAGTCCGAGGAGTCGCGCGACGGTTTCCTGCTCGACGGATTCCCGCGGACCATCCGCCAAGCGGAGGCGCTCGACCAGGAGCTGGCCAAGCTCGACCGCGAGCTCACCGCCGCGCTGCTGATCGAGGTCCCCGACGAAGAGGTCATCCGGCGCCTGGCCGGGCGGCGCGTGAGCGCCAAGACGGGGCGCGTCTACCACCTCGAGTTCGATCCCCCCAAGCACCCCGGCCGCTGCGACGTCGACGGCTCGCGGCTGATTCAGCGCGAGGACGACAAGGAGGAGACCATCCGTGAGCGGCTGAAGGTCTACCACGAGCAGACGGCGCCGCTGATCGACTACTACGAGGAGCGGGGCCTGCTGCGCCGCTTCGATGGCCGCCGCAGCCCCGACGAGGTCCACGAGCACATCCGGGCCACGCTGGCGACGCTGCGCCTCGAGGAGCAGCTGTAGGCCCTCGGCTCTCCTATTGTTGGTAAGGCATGCGGACCAAAGCGAGCGGAACCGATACCCGCCGGCGGCGCGAAACCCCCGCGCCGGGGCGGGGCGGGCACATGATCATCAAGAAGACCCCTGAGGAGATAGAGCGGATCGCCGAGGCCGGCGCCATCCTGGTGCGCACGCTGCGCATCCTGGAGGGCAAGGTCCGGCCCGGGGTGACCACCGCCGAGCTCGACGCGGCGGCGGAACGCTACATCCGCTCCCAGGGCGCCGAGCCGGCCTTCAAGGGCTACCGCGGCTTCCCCGGGTCGATCTGCGCCTCTCCCAACTCGATGGTGGTGCACGGCATCCCGGGGTCCTTCGCCCTATCCCGCGGCGACATCATCTCCATCGACGTCGGGGTGGTGAGCCAGGGCTGGGTGGCCGACGCGGCGAGGACGTTCCCGGTCGGCCCGGTCTCCGCCCTGGCCGGCAAGCTTCTGTCCACGACCGAGCAGGCGCTGTTCGACGCGGTCGAGCAGTGCCGGCCCGGGCAGCGCCTGGGTGACGTCTCCCACGCGGTGCAGGCCCGCGTCGAGGGCGCCGGCCTGGCCGTCGTGCGCTCGCTGGTGGGACACGGGATCGGGCGCGACATGCACGAGGAGCCCCAGATTCCCAACTTCGGCGAGCCCGGCCGCGGGCCGCTGCTCGAGGAGGGCATGGTGCTGGCCATCGAGCCGATGACCACCGCCGGCCATCACGCGGTCCGGGCGGGCAGCGACGGCTGGGCGATCTTCTCCCAGGACGGCTCGCTCACCGCCCACTTTGAGTTCACGGTGGCGATCACGGCCGAGGGCCCGCGGATCCTCACCCCCTGGCATCTGGACTGACCCCGGGGGCCGAGCGGACTCGGCCGGCGGATTGGTAGTATGCGGGGTCGCGCTCAGCGCGGCCGTTACGTGCTGCGAGCGTGTCCTCCAACCGGTCCCTGGCATCCCCCACCCGGTAGCCGGGATCCTTCCAAGCGAGCGAAGCGACCATGAAGGTACGACCGTCGGTCAAGCCGATGTGCGAGAAGTGCAAGATCATCCGGCGCCATGGCGCCGTGCTGGTCATCTGTCAGAACAAGCGCCACAAGCAGCGCCAGGGCTAGGCCATGGCTCGTATCGCCGGTATCAACCTTCCCCTCAACAAGCGCGTCGAGATCGGGCTCACCTACATCTACGGGATCGGCCAGTCGACCTCGAACCAGGTGCTCGCTGAGCTGGGCATCTCCGCCGACACCTACGTCCGGGACCTCACCGACGACGAGGTGGTGAAGCTGCGCGAGGCCATCGACCGCTCGCTCACCGTGGAGGGCGACCTTCGCCGCGAGCGCTCTCAGGACGTCAAGCGCCTGCAGGAGATCGGGTCCTACCGCGGCTTGCGTCATCGCCGGGGACTCCCGGTCCGGGGACAGAACACCAAGACCAACGCTCGCACCCGCAAGGGGCCCAAGCGCATGCAGGTCGCGGGCAAGAAGAAGGCGACCAAGAAGTAGATGCCCGCACCCAAGCGCCCGGGGCGCGGCCGCCGTAAGCCCAGGAAGAACATTCCGGTGGGCCAGGCGCACATCAAGACCTCGTTCAACAACACCATCGTCTCGCTCACCGA
>DASZHF010000058.1:0-9393 GCA_035938095.1 Solirubrobacteraceae bacterium | reverse complement strand
CCCTCCGGCGTGCACACGACGACGCGCGCCTGCGGCTCGCGCCCGCTCCCGGCCTCGAGCGCGTAGCTCTCGAGTGAGAACCCCGCGATCTCCTGGCGCAGCTCGTCGGTGACGAGCGCCTCGAGGTCCATCGCGGTGACGTGCTTCTTCTTGTCGGCGATTTCCTTGAAGCGCTTGAACGCCGTGTTCAGCGCCTGCCCCGACAGGTCGATGCCCAGCTCCGCCAGGGCCTGCTGCAGGGCGTGGCGGCCGGAGTGCTTGCCCAGCACGATCGAGTTGGCTTCCAGGCCGACCGTAGTGGCGTCCATGATCTCGTAGGTCGAGCGCTCCTTGAGCACCCCGTCCTGATGGATGCCGGACTCGTGCGCGAAGGCGTTGCGCCCCACGACGGCCTTGTTGGGCTGGACGGCATAGCCGGTCAGGCGTGAGACCAGGCGACTCGTGCGAGCGAGCTCGCGGGTGTTGACCGCGGTGTGCAACCCGACGTCGGCCCGGCGTGTGTGCAGCAGCATCACGATCTCCTCCAGCGAGGCGTTGCCGGCGCGCTCGCCGATGCCGTTGATCGCACACTCGACCTGGCGCGCGCCCGCGAGCAGACCGGCAAAGGAGTTGGCCACCGCCAGACCCAGATCGTCGTGGCAGTGCACCGAAAGCACTACATTCCGCAGGTCGGGTACGAGCTCGTAGAGCTGCTCGAGCCAGGCGGTGAACTCGTGCGGCATCGTGTAGCCGACGGTGTCCGGGATGTTGATCGTGGTGGCGCCCTCGTCGATCGCCGTCTGCACCACCTCGGCCGTGAACTCCACGTCCGCGCGGGTGGCGTCCATGGGCGAGAACTCGACGTCGTCGACGTACCCCTTCGCCTGCGCCACCGCGGCCCGCGCCTGCCCCACCACGTCCTCGCGCGTGGTCTGGAGCTGATGGCGAATGTGAATGTCCGACGTGGAGATGAACGTGTGAATGCGGGGACGCTCGGCGTCCCGGACCGCCTCGTAGGCGGCATCGATGTCGGCCACCTGGGTCCGCGCCAGCCCCGTGATGACCGGGGGCGCGGGCTCGGTCACCTCGCGCGCGATCTTCTGCACCGCCTCGAAGTCCCCGGGGGAGGTGATCGGGAAGCCCGCCTCGATGATGTCGACCCCCAGGCGCGCCAGCTGCTGGGCGATCTCGAACTTCTCCGCGGTGTTGAGCGAGATGCCGGGCGACTGCTCGCCGTCGCGCAGCGTGGTATCGAAGATCAGCACCCGCTCGGCATCGGCGCCTGGCCGGTTGCCGTCCGGCTTTACCTCATCGGGGTCCCGCTTGGGGTTCATGTCGCTGGCTCCTTCTCTGGCTCGAACGTCGGTCTCTTCTCGGCTGGTTCGCGGCTCCGCGGCCGCCACGCACTATTCCCCCCGAAGGGGGAGGAGGAGAAGGAGACGACGGGCGAGTGTCTGCGACATCTGCGCCAGAGCGTAGCAGCCAGGCGGGGGCCACTTACGCCCCGCGAGCATCAGGCGATTCCGAGTACGTCGAAGCCCAGGCTGGTCACGTGGAGCGACCCGCTGCTGCAGTTGTCCGAGACCGTGGCGGTCACCGTGTGGGGCGTGCTCGAGCCAGACTCGAACACCTTGCCGTTGGCGGCGTTACCGAAGAACCCGGCCGTGGTCAGATCGATTACCGAAGTCTGGGAGCTACCCGCGGCGGGTGCGACCGTCGTGAAGCTGACCGGAGGCTTGCCGTCGATCGACACGTTCACGGTGGCGAGCGGTCCGAAGCCGCCGCCGTTCGTGCACGAGCCGCTGGAAGGGTTGGTGACGCTCACGGAGCCCCACGCCAGCTCGTCGATCTCGGTCGGCTGCTGCGTCCAGGTGTTGGCGCTCAGGGGATCGTTGGTGCCCCCATTCGAGGTGGTCACGCTGCCCGTGCTGCGCGGGCGCGCTACGACCGTCGTGCCGGCGGGACCAGCGGCCCCGGTCGGCCCCGTCGGACCGGTCGCGCCGGGAGCACCGTTGGCGCCGTTCGCACCCGTGGGGCCTGTGGCTCCTGTGGCCCCCTTTGGACCCGCGGGGCCAGTCGCCCCGGCGGGGCCAGTCGCGCCCGCGGGGCCAGTCGCCCCGGTGGGGCCAGTCGCCCCGGTGGGACCGGCGACGCCGGCTGGACCGGCCGCACCGGCAGGCCCCGTCGGACCGGTTGCCCCGGTCTGACCCGCAGGGCCAGTAGGACCGGCCGCACCGGCAGGCCCCGTCGGACCGGTCGCCCCGGTCTGACCCGCAGGACCGGCAGGACCCGCGGGACCGGCAGGACCCACCGGACCGGCGGGACCGGCCGCACCCGCGGCACCCTGGGACCCGGCGGGACCGACGTCCCCCCGGGGGCCGGGTGTGCCGGTTGGGCCGGGGGCACCAGCCGGACCGGTCGCTCCCGCCGCTCCGTTGCCTCCGCCGGAACCATTGGCACCGCTGGACCCGCTGGAGCCGTTGCTGCCGTTCGACCCGTTGGCGCCGGCCGTGCCGTTGGCGCCATTCTTGCCGGCGGCCGGCCGGCAATTGCTGTTTAGCTTCTTGCGTCCCTTCCCCTTCTTGCCCTTCTTCGTGGGCGCGCCACCGCACTTGGCCCGCTTGGGGCGCTTGGCATGAGCAGCTGCGCTGTGAGCCGGCGCGCTCGCGCTGGCCGAGACCGCCCCACCGAAAATGACGATGAGGGCCAGCCCGCCGGCGATCAGTCCGCGTGCCGCCCTGGCGAGCGATCGCGAAATAGGGGACATGGAGCCCGTATCGGCGCCGCGAACCGGCCCCGTCGTCAGATGTCTGACCTATTGGACGATCATTCAGTTACCGCGCACCAGCGCTCAAGGACCCGGCTTGGGCGTACGGCGTCAGGGCCTGGCCTACGGCGTCAGCACGACCTTCCCGACGTTCCGGCGCTCGGCCAGCATTCGGTGGGCGTCGGCGGCGCGCTCGAACGGGAACGCCCCGGCCACCACCGGGCGGATCACTCCCTCGTCCATGAGCGCCTGCAGCGGCCTGATCCAGGGCTGCAGCGTCTTGCGGTCGTCCCACAGCGTGAGCATGTTCAACCCGATCACCGCTCGGGACTCGGACATCTGCTTGATCAGATTGAAGCGGGGCATCCGCAGCACCGCCCGGAGCGCCGTGGTCAGGCTGCGCCGCTCGCCCGACACCACCGACGATGCGCCGAACGCGACCAGGCGCCCGCCGGGCCGGAGCAGGTCGTAGCTGATTCTGAAGCTTCGTCCGCCGACCGCGTCCAGCACCAGGTCGAACTTGGGCAGCTCCTTCTCCCAGCCCCGCTGGGTGTAGTCCACCGGATGGTCCACCCCCTGCTCGCCTATCGCGTCGTGCTTGAACGGTGAGGCGCTGCCATACACCTCGGCGCCCCAGTGCTTGGCCAGCTGGGTGGCGGCGATGCCCACGCCCCCCGCGGCGGCGTGGATGAGCACCCGCTGTCCGGCCCGCAGTCCGCCGTATTCGATCAGGCCTGCCCAAGCGGTCGAATAGTTGACGGGAATCGCGGCTCCCTGTTCGAAGGAGAGGCTCGCCGGGAGCGGAATCACCTCCGTCCCGGGCACGGCCACCTGCTCGGCATACCCGCCGAAGCGCGTGCCCGCCAGGACGCGCTGGCCGTGGATGACCCCCTGCACCTCGCGCCCCACCTCGACCACCGTGCCGGCCACCTCGTACCCGAGCACGCACGGGGGCTTGGGCGCGTCAGGGTAGAGCCCGACCCGGGCCATCGTCTCGGCGAAGTTCACCCCGGCGGCCGCGACCTGGATGCGCACGTCATGGGGTCCCGGCCGGGGATCGGCAACCTCTTGGATCTGCAGCACCTCGGGCCGCCCGTGCTTGGTGAGGACGACCGCCCGCATGGGCGAACCCTACTGGCGCTCTGGCTGCGGGCGCCGTTCGCCGCCCGGATGGCTTCTCACAGGCTGACGGTGCGCCCGGCCACGAAGCCGTCGGAAGCGACGATTTCGTCGATGACAACCTGGGGCACGGGTGCGCTCGTGGTGATCACCATCACGGCCAGACCGTCGCGGGCGCGGTCGCGGCTCTCACCGTTGACGGCGCCCACGCCGCCGTCGCCGCTCTCTTCCGCGTCGGGCACGTGACCGACGGCGGCCGAGGCGATGTTGATCCCGTGCTCCCCGAACGCGGTGCCGACGCGGCCGATCATCCCTGGCACATCCGAGTAGCGAAAGATCGCGAGATGATCCTCGAGCTGGAGGTTGAACCTCTGGCCCCAGGCTTCGAGCAGATGTGGGCGGTTGCGGCGTCCCAGCAGCGTCCCGACCACGCGCGTGCGGCTGGCCCCCGACACGACCGTGACCCGGACCAGGTCGGTGAAGTCGCGCGCCGTGACCCGCCTGGTCTCCTCGAGCTCGATGCCCCGTTCCTCGGCCAGGCCGGGAGCGCTGACCTCGTTGACGTCCTCCTCCGTGTGCCCCCTCAGGACCCCGAGCAGCACCGCAACCGACAGCGACCTGGTGTCGCGCTCGGCGATGCGCCCCAGGAACTCGACCTCCACCCGGTCCACCGACGACCCCTCGGCCAGCACCACCGCGAGGCGGCCCAGGCGCTGGCACAGGGGCAGGAAGGGACCGACGATCTCGAAGTCCTCGGCCGCGACCGCCGGCACGTTGACGGCCGAGGACACCACCCCGCCGCTGAGCGCCGCCACCACCTGCTCAGCCGCCTGGTAGCCGGCTCGGTCGGTGGCCTCCGCGGTAGAGGCGCCCAGATGAGGGGTGACCACCACGTTGGGATAGCCGAACAGCGGATGGTCGGTGGGCGGTTCCGAGCGGAACACGTCGAGCGCCGCGCCGGCCACCTTGCCCGAGTCCAGTGCCTGCTGGAGCGCGGTTTCATCGATCAACGGCCCCCGGGCCACGTTGAGCACCCGCACGCCGTCTCGCATCTTGGCGAACGCGTCGGCATCGAGCCAGTTCTCGGTCTCGGGTGTCTTGGGCAGATGGACGGTTATGAAATCCGCCGCCGCGTAGACCTCGTCGCTGGTCTCCGCCTTCTCGACGCCCAGCTCGCGGTAGCGCTCCGCGGACACGAAGGGGTCATAGGCGATCACGTGCATGCCGAAGCTCTTGGCCCGCTGCGCGACGAGCTGGCCGATGCGCCCGAACCCCAGGATCCCGATCGTCTTGTCGTACAGCTCGACGCCCGAGAACTTCGAGCGCTCCCACTCGCCGGAGACCAGCGAGCTGTGGGCCTGAGGCACGTTGCGCACCAGAGCCAGCAGCAGCGCCATCGTGTGCTCGGCCGCGGTCACCACATTGGACTGCGGCGCGTTCGCGACCACGATGCCCCCACGGGTGGCCGCCTCGACGTCGACGTTGTCGACTCCGACGCCCGCTCGCGCTATTACGCGCAGGCGGGTGGCGCGGGCGATCAGATCGGCCGTCAATTGAGTGGCCGACCGGATCACGATCCCGTCGTAGTCGGCGATCCGCTCGGCGAGCTGGTCCTCGTCCCAGTCCACGCCCAGATCGACGTCGAAGTGCTCGCGCAGCAGCCGGACTCCCGAGTCCCCGATCTTCTCCTTGACCAGGACCCGCTGGCGCGCGGCACCGCCCCCTCCCCCGCTCACTGGCGTTCCACCACCCAGTCGATGCAAGCGGTGAGCGCCTGCACGTCGTCGGGATCGACGGCCGGGAACATTCCGATCCGCAGCTGGTTGCGACCGAGCTTGCGGTAGGGCTCGACGTCGACGATCCCGTTCGCCCGCAGCGTGGCCGCCACCGCGGCGGCGTCGACCTGCTCGGCGAAGTCGATCGTCCCCACCACCAGCGAGCGCTTGGCGGCGTCGGTGACGAAGGGCGAGGCGAACTCCGAGTCCTCGGCCCACCCGTACAGGCGCGAGGACGAGTCCGTCGTCCGCGCCACGCACCAGTCCAGGCCGCCGCGGCTCAGCATCCAGTCGACCTGCTCCACCATCAGGAACAGCGTCGCCACGGCCGGGGTGTTGTACGTCTGATCCTTGCGCGAGTTCTCGAGCGCGACGGCCAGCGACAGGAACGGAGGGATCCAGCGCTCCGATGCCGCGATGCGATCGATCCGCTCCTGGGCCGCGGGGCTGAGGATGGCGATCCACAGGCCCCCGTCGGAAGCGAAGCCCTTCTGAGGAGCCAGGTAGTACGCGTCGGCCTGATCGATCTCGACGGGCAGGCCCCCCGCACCCGACGTGGCGTCGATCAGCACCAGGCTGTGCTCGGACGCCTCCGGGCGTGTCACCGGGACCATCACTCCGGTCGACGTCTCGTTATGCGCCCAGGCGATCACGTCGGCTTCGGGCCGCGCGATCGGGTTGGGGGCGTCGCCGGGCTCGCTCGAGACGACGATCGACTCGGCCAGGAAGGGCGCCCCCGAGGTGGACCGCGCGAACTTCTCCGAGAACTCTCCGTAGGCCAGGTGCAGGGCGCGCTCGGCCACCAGGCCGAAGGCGGCCGCATCCCAGAAGGCGGTGGTCCCGCCGTTACCCAGCGCGACCTCGTAGCCCTCGGGCAGCGAGAACAGCTCACCCAGCCCGGCCCGCAACCGCGCCACGAGCGACTTCACCGGCGCCTGCCGGTGCGAGGTGCCCATCACCGTGGCTCCGCTGTCGGCTAGGGCGGCAAGCTGCTCGGGCCGGACCTTCGAGGGCCCGGAGCCGAAGCGCCCGTCACGGGGACGCAGCTCCGACGGGAGCACGAGCGCAGTAGTGGCCGTGCTCGTCTCGGGAGTGGAATGGTTGGGCGTCACGGGCGCTTCCTCGCGGTCGGGCCTGTAGCAGGCGGCGGTCGATGAGGGTGCCCAGGCGCGCGGCGAACGGGACCCGCCGCTTCCCGGTGGTCAGATCCACCTCCAGGCGCCAGTCGCGGCGGCGCGGTCGAGTGTAGCGCCTGCGGATTTCCCGGCCCGATCACCCTTCGGTAGGGTCCCGAACCCATGCCCGCCCCGCGCACTCGCACGCTGCGCCCGTGGGAGCGTCAGCTCGAGCGCGTCGCCCAGACGCGCCCCGGAGGCTGGTTCTTCGTCAACGTCGGCAATCGCATCGATCCGACCCTCCTGCGGTTGACCGGAGGACGGCTCAGCACCGCCATAGGCCAGCCCGTGCTGCTCCTGACCCACCGCGGTGCCCGGAGCGGCGAGCAGCGCTCCACGCCGCTGGTGTACGGGACCGACGGTGGGGACATCGTCCTGATCGGCTCCAAGGCCGGATCGGACCGCCACCCGGCCTGGTACCACAATCTTCGCGCCCATCCCCGAGTCCAGGTGCTGGCCCCCAAGCGCAGCGGGGACTACGTCGCCCGCGAGGCTGAGGGCGCCGAGCGCGAGCGCCTGTGGGCGAAGATGGTCGACCTCTACGCCGGCTACGACACGTACCAGACGCGGGCCGGATCGCGCCGCATCCCGGTCATCGTGCTCAGCCCTGCGGGCATCGATCGCGGCTGAGCCCGCCGCCCAGCCGCGATCGTCAGCTCCGTCAGCTCGCCCCGGCCCCAGCGATAGACGACGGGGGCGACGAGCAGCCGCTCGTGCTCTGGGTGCTGGCGTCGGGGTAGCGGGCGCTCACCGACCAGCAGACGCGGTACAGGTTCGCCGGATTGGTGGAGACCCCTCCGGTGGTAGCGACCGCAGGACCACTGGAGGTCGATGGCGGGGCCGAGCCCGCGGTGTAGAGATACATCAGACTGCAGCTGTCGACTGAGGTCGAGACTGCTCCCGGGGCGAAGGCGTGACACTCGTAGGCGTAGACCCAACCGTCGATGAACGGGATCGTGCGGGCGAACGAACCTCCCCCGACGATCGGTGCGGTCGCCGCACTCGCAGTGGCGGCGGGAACGGCGATGATGGCTCCAGCGACCAGCGCTCCCAGCGCGGCCATGCGGAGACGGCGAACGTTCATGAGAACTCCCCTGTCGGTGATCGAGCTGCGAGGTCGTCTTCCCGCCGCGCGGCAAGGTACGCACATTCGAGCGGCTCCCGGTTACCGGGCGGTGAACCGGACTCCCGCGGCGCCACCCGCCGGGCGACGCGCCTCCGGAGGGCTTGTCGCACGGACCAGACCCGGTTAGCGTTGCCCCGTTCTGAAAGCCACCGGTCCGAGGAGGTCCCGATGCCGGTCGTCATGTACATGGAGCGGGCCGGTGTAAGGCCGCTGTGAGCGAGCTCGGCCTTGTCCTGTCGCTGCCGAGCATGGACGACACGGTGGAGGCCGCGCGCATGGCCGAGCGAGCCGGCTTCGAGTCGGTGTGGACGACCGAGTTTCCCGACCACTCGGCGACGGTCACCCTGGCCGCAGTTTCCCTGGCCACGGAGCGCATAACGGTCGGAACCGCGATCGCCTACGCGTTCGGCCGCACCCCGTTGGTTCTGGCCGCCGAGGCCCGCGACCTCGACATCCTGTCGGCCGGCCGCCTGATCCTGGGTCTGGGCACCGGCACCAGGCGCATGCAGCGCGACTGGCACGGTTTGGATGGCGAGCATCCCGCGGCCCGCATGGAGGAGCTGGTGCCGCTGCTCCGGCGCCTGCTGCACCTGCACGAGGGCCCCGTCGAGCACGAGGGAGTTCTGTACCGCACGGTCGTGCGCCCGACTGCCCCGGTGCCCGCGCCCCTGCGCGTCGACCTGCCGATCTACATGGCGGGCGTGAACAAACGCATGATCGAAGCCGCCGGCGCCGTCGCCGATGGACTCGTTGGGCATCCGCTCTTCACACCCGGTTACACGAGGGACGTGGTGCGGCCGGCGCTGGCCCGCGGGGCCGAACGCGCAGGACGCGCCCAGCCCGTGCCGATCGCCGGCTATCTCACCTGCTCGGTCGACGCCGATGGCGCCGCCGCCCGCGAGGCGGCGCGCGCGATCGTGGCCTTCAACTCGACCGTGAAGACCTACCGCCCGATCCTCAGCCACCACGGCTTCGACGCCGCGGCCGACGACATCCGTGCGGCCTGGCAGCGCGGGGGCTTCGAGGCGATGGCGGCGGCCGTCCCCGACGAGCTGCTCGAGCTGGTCGCGCTGGCCGGCACGCCCGAGGAGGTGCGGGCCCAGTACGCCGAGCGCCGGGCCGGCCTGTTCGAGCGCACGCTGCTGTGGCCACCCGCGTTCCGCGGGCTCGACGGCGTGCGAGCCGCCATCGAGGCCTTCGCGTCCGATTAGCGAGAGCCTGGCCGGCGGTCGGCCGGGTTCGGTGATCGGCGAGCGGGTACGATCGGCCCGTGTCCCATGCGGCCGCACTCGTCGATGAGATCGCCAACGAGCTCGACACGTGGCCCGGTGTGCGTATCGAGCGACGTTCGGACGGTGCTGCCCTCGTGCGCTACGAGCGTCTCGAGCTCGGCGTCCTTGACCGCGAGCGAGGCGTGGTGGAGCTGAGTTTCTCGCATCCCGAACACGAGGA
>DASZHF010000057.1:0-9209 GCA_035938095.1 Solirubrobacteraceae bacterium | reverse complement strand
CTCGGTGGCGGCTGGATCCCGGCGTCTCGGCGGCGGCTGGATCCCGGCGTCTCGGTGGCGGCTGGATCCCGGCGTCTCGGTGGCGGCTGGATCGTGGCGTATCCGGAGACCCCCGCTGGTAAGGTGACGCGGCGGTGACGGGGAGGAGAGCTTTGAAGGCCCGGACCGGGGTCGTCTTCGCGCTAGCGCTGCCAGCGGTCCTGAGCGCCTGCGGCGGGACCCGCCAGGACGCCGGCGAGCCCTCGGGCACCTTCCCGGTGACCATCGTCCAGCACACGTTCCCCTCCAGCCAGCCGCTGGCGGGCCACGCGATCTTGACGATCGCGGTCCGCAACACCGGCAGCCGCACCGTGCCCGACGTGGCGGTGACCATTGGGGGGCCCGGAGGCGTCAACGGCTTCACCTACAACGCCCGCCCGTCCGCGTCCGTGTGCGCGAGCGCGTCTCCCCCGACGAGCTGCCAGCTGGCCGACTCCAGTCGGCCCGTGTGGATCGTCAACCGGGGCCCCGGAGCGCAGCCCGGTCAGACCGTCGAGGGCAACTACTCAAATGGCGGGGGCGTCACGGCCTACACCAACACCTGGGCGCTGGGCTCGCTGGCTCCGCTCGCCACGGCGACCTTCACGTGGGACGTGACCGCGGTGGTGGCCGGCCGGCACACCATCGCCTACCGGGTCGCCGCCGGGCTGAACGGGAAGGCGATCGCGCAAGATCCGCAAGGCGGCGTCCCGCAGGGCACCTTCACCGTCAACGTCCCGCGTCTGGCTCCGCAGTCGCGGGTGGATCCCAACACCGGCCGCGTGATCCGCTCCCCGCCGGCCGTCGCCGGGGGATCCCACGGCAACAGGGGCGCGGGATCGAGCGGCTCCGGCGGCTCGAACGGCTCCGGCGGCTCGGGCGGATCCGCCGGCTCCAGCGGCTCCGGCGGGTCGGGCGGATCTGCCGGGACCCCTTCCTATTAATTAAAAAAAGTGGGTCAGCCCGGCGCCTCGGCCCCGGGGTGAGCCTGGAGGGTCTCCTCTCCCTGCTCGCCGGTCCTGATGCGGTAGGCGTCCTCGACGGGCATGATGAACAGCTTGCCGTCGCCGACGGACCCGGTGCGAGCGTGCTTGAGCACCGTGTCGACTATCGACTGGACGTCCCCGTCGGCCACCACGCACTCGAGCTTGAGCTTCGGCCGCAGGTAGTTGGTCAGCTCCGCGCTGCGGTAGCGCTCGGTGATGCCCCTCTGGCGCCCCGAGCCCTTGACCTCCGTGATCGACAGGGACGGGAAGCCGAGCTCGAGGAGCTCGGTGCGGATCGGCTCGAAGGCTTCGTGCCGGATGTAGGCGACGACCATCTTCATCTCATCACTCTCCTCCTCGCCCCATACTCCATCACGAAGGCGAACCAGACGCGAGGGAGGGGACCCGGTTTGTCCACCGGGCGAAACCCGCCGGCCCCGACTTCGCCCGGGCGTACATGCGTGCGGCGGGGTCCTGGTTATAGAGTCGATGCCCATTCCCACGACGACGGAGCCCGCCGGTCCGGCCCAGAGCCGGTCCGGGCCGCAGGCCCAGGAGGAGCGCCTACCCAACCATGCTCGATCCAGTACCGCAGCAGTCCCTGTCGGAGGTCCTCGCCAGCGATGAGCCGCTGACGGTCTCCGAACACGCCGGCAAGGAGGATGTCGGAGCCGAGGACGTCTTCAAGCTGGCCAGGGCGCACGGCGCGACGATGGTGGACCTCAAGTTCACCGACCTGCCCGGGCACTGGCAGCACATGAGCCTGGCGCTCCGCTCCCTCGACGAGGACGCGTTCACCGACGGCCTGGGCTTCGACGGCTCCTCGATCCGCGGGTTTCAGGAGATCGCCGAGTCGGACATGTTGCTGGTCCCGGACGCGACCACCGCGGTCATCGACCCCTTCTACCAGCAGCGCACGCTGTCGCTGATCTGCAACGTCGTCGATCCGATCACGCGCGAGACCTACTCGCGCGATCCCCGCTACATCGCCCAGAAGGCGGAGCGCCACCTCAACGACACCGGCGTCGCCAGCGTCTGCTATTTCGGCCCCGAGGCCGAGTTCTACATCTTCGAGCACGTCGCCTACGACCAGCTGCCGCACACGGCCTACTACGAGGTGGACTCCCAGGAGGCCTTCTGGAACCGAGGGCAGGGCTTCGGCGACCGCCTCGACCCGGTGCCCAACCTCGGTCACAAGATGCGCTCGCAGGAGGGGTACTTCCCGGCCCCCCCGATGGACACCCACGGCGACCTGCGGGCCCTGATGGTGTCGGTCCTGGAGGCCATGGGCATCCGGACCGAGTTCCACCACCACGAGGTCGGGGGTCCCGGGCAGGCCGAGATCGACCTGCGCTTTCTCCCCCTGCTGCGGATGGGGGACTCGCTCCAGCTGCACAAGTACGTCGTGCGCAACACGGCCCGCGCGGTGGGCAAGTCGGCCACCTTCATGCCCAAGCCCGTCTTCGAGGAGAACGGCTCGGGCATGCACGTGCACCAGTCGCTGTGGCGCGGCGACGAGAACCTGATGTTCGACGCCGGGGGATACGCGCTGCTCTCACCCCTGGCGCTCAACTACATCGGCGGGCTCCTGGCCCACGGCCGCGCGCTGATGGCCTTCGCGGCGCCGACCTCGAACTCCTACCGCCGGCTCGTGCCCGGCTACGAGGCGCCGGTCAACCTGGTCTATTCCCAGCGCAACCGGTCGGCGGCGGTCCGGATCCCGATGTACTCGCCCTCTCCGCGCTCCAAGCGCGTCGAGTTCCGCCCGCCCGACCCAACCGCCAATCCCTACCTCACCTTCTCGGCCATGATGATGGCCGGACTCGACGGGATCGAGAGGGGGCTCACGCCCCCGGGGCCGCTGGACACCGACCTGTACGAGCTCTCACCCGAGGAGCTGGCCGCCATCGAGTACGTGCCCGCCTCGCTGCACGAGGCGCTCGACGCGCTGGAGGCCGATCAGGACTTCCTGCTCAAGGGCGGGGTGTTCACGCCCGACCTGCTCGAGACCTGGATCGAGTACAAGCGGGCCGAGGCCGACCAGGTGCGTCTGCGGCCGCACCCGTGGGAGTTCGTCCTCTACTACGACGGCTGAGCGGTTCCGGGCGGCCGGTAGGTCTCGGCCACGCCGCGCAGGGCCTCGAGCATGGCCTCGGCCGCCGGGGGTCGGGCCGGGACGTGCGTGGCCGCGCCGAGCACGCGCCGCGACGGTCCGCGGGGGGACAGCCCGCGGATGACGATCTCGGGGCGCACGTTGGTGAGCGCCAGGCCCGGGATCAGGGCCACCCCCACCCCGGCCGCCACCAGTCCCTGCACGGTCAGGTAGTCGTCGCTCTCGAACGAGACCCGCGGCTCGAAGCCGGCGCGGTGACAGGCCCGAACCACGTGCCGCGCGCACGGACTCGAGGCGCTCGTCTGCACCCACGCGTCCTCGCGCAGGTCGGCCAGGTGCACGCTGCGGCGCTCGGCCAGCCGGTGCCCGGGCGGTAGCGCGACGTACATCTGGTCGTCGAGCAGCTCGATGCGCTCGATGCCGGGATCGAGCGGCTCGCTGAAGCCCTCGAACTCGAACAGCAGCGCCAGGTCGAGCTCGCCCTCCTCCAGGCGCGGCAGGATCTCCTCGGGCTCGCCCTCGATCAGGGTGAGCTCCACCCCGGGATGGTCGGCGTTGAAGCGGGCGATCGCCAGCGGCATCAACGTTGCGCCCGCGGTCGGGAAGGAGGCCATCCGCAGGCGTCCCGTGCGCAGACCGGTCAGGGCCTCGAGCTCCGCCTCGGCCGCGGCCAGGCGGGCCAGGATCGCGTCGGTGTGCTCGACCAGCGCCTCGCCGGCCGCGGTCAGCCGCAGCCCGCGCGGGCGGCGCTCGATCAGGGTCATTCCGACCTCGGCCTCCAGACGCGCGACCTGCTGGGAGACGGCGGACTGCGTGTAGTCGAGCGCCTCGGCCGCGCTGGAGAAAGTTCCTCGCCTGGCCACCTCGCGAAGGATGCGCAGCCGGCGTGTGTCGAGCATAAGCAGAGCTTATCGAGTTGGGCGCTGGTACCGTCGGCGGTGATGGGGTCGATCACGGGCTGGTGAGTCGACCGGCAGCCGCCCACCCCCGGAGTGGCTCGGTCTCTGGGGGATCTGCCGGCCCCACTCCGCAAATAGCGGCCGCCGGGTGGCCCGATGTCGAACGACGGCCGGGTGGGCTTTGTCCAGATGTACATAGCTCCGCCCCCGCCGGCCCGACATCCTTCCGCGCGCCGGCTCGCCGACAGGACCCGTGCCTGCCGTGGGGCTGGTGTGCCGCGGGCACGAAGCGATACGTCCCCGACAGGAAGGAATCCCCAGACCGATGCTTGGAGCCGCCGCTCCTTACCTCCCCTATCCGAACTGGCTCAGCCCGGGGGACAACTCCTGGCAGCTCACCGCGGCCACCCTGGTCGGCCTGATGAGCGTCCCCGGACTGGTCGTCCTCTACGGCGGGGTGATGCAGAAGCGCTGGTCGGTCAACAGCATGATGCTGGCCTTCGTCGCCTTCGCGGTCGTGCTGGTCGCGTGGGTCCTGTGGGCCTTCAAGATGGGGTTCGGCACGCCGCTGTTCAACACGGTCGCAGGCCATCAGACCCTGCTCAAGGACTTCATCGGCACGCCCGGGAGCGTGCTCGGGCACATCGGCGAGCAGCAGCGGGCGAACATCCCGTTGCTCGACGGGAGCATCCCGGACTTCCGGTTCCCGAAGTCCTCGCTGGTCTACTTCCAGTTCGTCTTCGCGGCCATCACGCCGATCCTGATGCTGGGATCGGTGCTCGGGCGCGTGAACTTCAAGGCCTGGGCGCCGTTCGTGCTGCTGTGGACGACGTTCGTCTACGCGGTCAACGCGTTCCTCATCTGGGGTGGCGGCTTCTTCGCCCACAAGGGCGCGCTGGACTTCTCGGGCGGCTACGTGATCCACCTCGCCGCCGGTATCTCGGGCTTCGTCGCCGCGGCCGTGATCGGACCACGCCTGCAACGCGACCGCGAGGTCGACGCGCCCAACAACATGGCGATGGTGGCCGTGGGCGCCGGACTGCTGTGGCTGGGCTGGAACGGGTTCAACGGCGTAGACCCGTACTTCGCGGGGGCGGCGTCCTCGGCCGCGGTGCTCAACACGAACCTGTGTACGGCGGTGGCCTTCCTGGTCTGGGTGGTATGGGACTACCTGACCGGGCGCAAGCCGTCCATGCTCGGAAGCGTCAACGGAATGATCGTGGGCCTGGTGGCGATCACCCCGGCGGCCGGCTTCGTGAACGGCTACGGCGCCATCGCGCTAGGCGCGATCGCCTCGACGCTCGTGTACATGGCCTACAACTACCTGAGCCGGGTACGCCCCTTCCGCAACGTGGACGACACCCTCGGCGTCGTGTACACCCACGGCTTCGCAGGGCTTTCCGGCGGACTGCTGCTGGGGGTCTTCGCCGACCCGAACATGGTCCAGGCCATCGGGCTGGGCAAGGCATCGAACATCACGCCACTGCCGGGCGCGATCCACGGCCACTGGCAGCTGCTCAAGTGGCAGGCGCTCGCCGCGCTGGGGATCATCCTGTGGGACGGCATCGTGACGTTCATCCTGCTCAAGCTGGTCGGCATCTTCGTGCCGCTGCGCATGAGCGAGAAGGACATGGAGATCGGCGACATCGCGGTCCACGGCCACGAGGTCTACCCGTCCGACGTCCCGTCGCTCGGCTATCCGTCCGGCGTGCCGGGGTTGGCGCCGGCACCCGCGGGAGCGGGTGCGGCGGGGCCCGCCGCCCCGGCGGGGCCGTCTCAATGACGGTGTGCGTTCGGAGTGGGTGAGTCGGAAACGACGCGCTAGCGATATCCCGCCCGCCGGCAGGGTTCGCGGAGCACGTCCGCCTGGGGTCCGTGCCCGTCGACCTGGGCGCGGCACAGCGTGGCGGCGTCGGTGCCGCAAGCCGTCAGCTGCTCGCCCCCGGTTGCGCCGGCCACCGTGGCCTGGATGCATCCGGGGGCAAGCCGCGAGGACCCGCCTGCCAGGGTGGCGACGAGCACGACGGCCACGATGCCCGCGACGGCGACCACCGCCAGCGTGGCCAGGAGGCGCCGCTCGCGCTTGCCCAGCTGGCGTAGCGGGCTGTGCGAGCGGGCCCACTGTCCCTCCATCGGCATCGACGCATCGTGACACGCCGGGGCTCGGCGCCGAAGCCGCCCGGACACGCTGGCGCTCAGCGCCGAACACGCCCTGGCGCGCGGGCTCAGCGCCGCACGCGCCAGGTCCTCATGAGATAGCGGTCAGACTGCGTGCGCGACGACCGCGGCGAAGCGCACGGCCTTCGCCCGCGGTACGACGAGAACGGCGGTCCGCGACGTCTCGATCCGGTAGCCGGCGCTCGCGCTGACCAGGACGCGACCCTCGGGCGCGTCGGCCCGTGAGCCCACGACCAGCAGATCGGCGTCTCCGGATTCCCCCGGTACCACGGTCGCGCCAACCGCCTGGGCCACCGACTGGGCCGTCTCCCTGGCGCTGGGATCGCCGCCCTCGGCGACGGCGGCGACGGTCGTGATCCTGATCTCGGTGTTCTCGCTGATCCCCGCGGGCGCGATGGCAACCGCGGCCGGGCCCCCTTCGAGCAGACGCTGGGCGGAGGTGCCGGGCTGCACGTGTCCCGGAGCGGTTCGGTAATCGGAGCCGAATACGACTACGTCGGCCTGCTCGCGCTCGGCGAGCTGCCACAGGCCCTCGCCCGTGGCGCCGCTGAGGACGATGTGGCGGGGCAGGCTGGGATCGCCCAGGAACTGCGCGCCGCGCTCGAGCAGGCGCTCGGCGCCCTGCTGGGCCAGCTTCTCGCGCTCGGCGTCCTGCTCCTGGAAGTGACGCACGTAGGCGAGTGCCAGAGTCGCGCCCGCGTCGCGAAATGCGCGCCCCAGGACGAGCGCGTCGTCGTCGTTGTGCGTTCCGTCGTAGGAAACGATGATCTTCGGTGCCATACAAGCTCCCGTTCTCAAGGCGTGGGTTCGTTCGTCAGCGTAGACCCGTAGACTCCATCACTGCCAATTGAGTTCGTAATGCTTCCTATGAGCCCTGCTTATACCTAAATCGGGCTCAGCCCGGGCAGCGCAGGGGCGGCTGGGGGACGCGGCGCAACCCGATGTCCGATACGAACGGGAGGGCGCGGGCGCTGCAGGCGTTTTGGGCGGCGACGAGGGCGTCGCTGCCGGCTCCGGGGCCGCCGGCGAGATAGTCGGTGGCGGTGACCCGCAGCCCGGCGGCGGACATGCGGCGCAGCTCGGATTGGGCCTGGCCGAGCTCGGCGGCGCTGGTGCGACGGTAGGAGTGGCGGGCGAAGTCGTAGGTGAAGGACACGTCCTCCCGGTTCCAGCCGTCCAGGTCGCCCACGAGCGGTCGGAGGATGTCGGCCCCGTTCTGAGCGAACAGCAGGCCGCCCGCGGAGTGGACGAGGTGCGCGAGCGATCGCACCAAGGCGCCCATGGCGGCCGATTGACGGGGGTGGGACTCGACCATGTCGACGTTGTCGAGAAACAGGCCGTCGAAGCCCTTGGCGAGGATCCCGGGAGCCACGGCGCCGGCCACCAGCCGGCGATAGCCGGCCTTGGAAATATTCGCGTACCACTCCCCCCACTGCGACCAGCGGTTCAGCCGGTAGGGCCGAGCTCGGGCAAACCAGGGGCGACCCGGCTCGATGGTCCCGACGTCCAGGTAGGCGAGGACGACGCGGCCACCCTGCCTCAGGGCGGCCACCTGCGCGGCAGTGGCTTCCTGGCCGTCGACTACGACCAGGTCATAGCCGCGGTAGCGCGCCGTCAGGTCACCGGAGAGGTCGCCGTCGCCGATGGCCAGGGCGAACGTTCGCGCCGCCTCCAGGCGCGAGCGCGCCGACGCCGAGCTCGCGGGCGTGGCCCGGACGGCGAGCGGGACGGCCCGCGGCAGGGTGGCGCGACCCGTGCTCCCGGCCACGAGGACGGTGAGCGCGAGGGCGACCGTCGCGCCCGCCAGCACGGAGGGGCGGACCGGAGAGCGGCCGGTCATGGCGGCGGGGGGCGGCGGCGAGCGCCGCGCCGGAGCCGGCGGCCGCGACGCAACAGGTCGAGCGGCGTCCCGAGCGCCCGGGCCAGCTTGTAGCGCCGCGTGCGCTGGAAGTCAGCGAGGCGCCGGTGAGCCTCGCGCGCCGACTCGGTCAGCGCCTGCTGGGCCCCGCGCGCCTGGACGAGATCGGCGTCTGCGGCGGCGCGAGCGCCGCGTTCGGTTGCGAGCTCGACCTGCAGCTGGTGATAGAGGGCGAACCACTGCCGCGACTCGATGAGATGGCGGTCGGACGTGACCTCGGAGCGCAGCAGCGCCTGGGACATGTGAGCGAGCGTGCCCAGCGCGGATGGGTCGGGCGCGGATGGGTCGGGGGCGCCCGATGGCCGGTGGCGCTCGAGCAGGACGACGAGCTGCGCGGCGTGATCGCGGACGTCGTGATGCACTCGGGCCAGGTCCTGCCCGAGCCGTCCGAGCTCGGGTCGGTAGGCGTCGAGGTCGGCTCGGATGCGCGCGAGGTCCGGGGGCGCCTCGGGGCTGCCGACGGCGAAGCCTCCGGCCTCGAGCGCGTCGTAGGAGTCCGGGGTCACCCAGCCCCCGGTGCCCGAGTGGTCATGAACGTAGGCCGGGCGGCCGCAGGCCATGGCCTCCACGATCGAGCGCCCGTATCCGACGACGATGTCGGCTTGGGCGATCTCCTGCGCCGGCGACAGCGTCGCGGTGTCCCCTCCGAGCACACGCCAGTCCAGACCGGCGCCGGCCCACGCCTCGCGCAGCAGGCCGGCCCGCTCGGTGGGTCCGGCGTGGTAGTTGCCGAGCAACAGCACTCGAGCGGGCGGATCGGCGGGTGCTCCGCCGGCGCTGAACCGGCGCAGGTCGACGGGCTGGCGGAGCCGTAGCACCTCGCCGGCGCCGGGGGATGCGGCGGCGCGGGCGGCCAGCCGATCGTTGAGCGCCACGGTCGCCATGACCACACCCGGCAGCGGTGGGGGGAGATGGATCTCATCGGAGCCGTGCACGACGAAGACCCGGCTCGCGTGCGGGTAGCGGGCGGCCAGCTCGAACGCCAGGCCGGGATCGACCCCGACGAGCACTCCGTCGGCTGCGGCCGGGAGGTCCTCCGGTGCGCCCACTACGGCGAGCACCCGCTCCCGGGCCAGCTCCGCGCACGCCCCGAGCTC
>DASZHF010000056.1:0-5671 GCA_035938095.1 Solirubrobacteraceae bacterium | reverse complement strand
GAGCAGTTTCGGGCCGAGCGAACTCGCAACCACTTCCACGTCTGGGAGCTCGAGACGTTCCTCGCGTTCCTGTTCGCGCTCGAGCCGCCGGCGGACCTGGTCAGCGCGCACCAGGTGGACCACGAGTTCGCGGTCATCCTGAGCAAGAACCCGAACAAGCTCACGTGGCGAGCGTGGACCGACCTCGGCGCGGAGCCGCTGGCATCGGAGGACGTCGCGCTGCTCGGCGAGTCGGCCAAGAACGCCGCGCTGGAGGCCGCCCGCGGGGCGGCGCAGCGCTGACCGCTCCTCGCCCTGCGCGCGGCCGCTGACCCGGTCTTCTAGGAGCGCTCGAGCAGTCGGCGATCGGCGTCGACCATGAGCCGGATCATCGTCTCGAAGTCCGTCTCAGGTTCCCAGCCTAGCTGGCGCTTGGCTTTCCCGAAGTCGCCCACCAGGTGGTCGACCTCGGCCGGGCGCTTGAGGGACTCATCTATGACGACGTGATCGTCGATCGCCAGCCCGGCGTGCTCGAACGCCACCTCGACGCACTGACGGACCGAGTGCGACACGCCGGTGGCGATGACGTAGTCCTGTGCGCTGTCGGTCTGGAGCATGCGCCACATGGCGTCCACGTAGTCCTTCGCATAACCCCAATCGCGCTCGGCGTCCAGGTTGCCCAGGACCAGCTTGTCGGCCCGTCCGAGCTTGATCGCCGCCGCGTGCCAGGTGATCTTGCGGGTCACGAACTCGAGGCCCCTGCGGGGCCCCTCGTGGTTGAACAATATTCCGCTCGTCGCGTGAAGGTCATACGACTCACGGTAATTCACAGTAATGAAGTGACCGTAAGCCTTGGCAACGCCATAGGGTGAACGTGGATAGAACGGAGTCTGCTCGTTTTGCGGAACCTCCCGGACCTTCCCGAACATCTCACTCGATGACGCTTGATAGAAACGGGCCTCCGGACATACCTCGCGCATGGCCTCGAGCATGCGTGTGACGCCGACGCCTGTGAATTCGGCGGTGAGCGTTGGTTGCACCCACGAGACCGCCACAAAACTCATTGCCGCAAGGTTGTAGATCTCGTCGGGGCGCGCCGCGCGCAGCGTGTCCACCAGCGAGCGCTGGTCGAGCAGGTCTCCCTGGTGCAGCGTGATGCGGTCGCGGATGTGTTCGATGCGATCGAACTTCTCGGTCGACGCCCGCCGCACCATGCCGTGGACGTCGTACCCCTTCTCGAGGAGGAGGTCGGCGAGGTGAGAGCCGTCCTGACCGGTGATTCCGGTTATGAGCGCAGCCCGGCGAGAGCTCATCGTGCCAGGGCGAGGCGGCCGCGCATCCAGTCCACGGTCAGGCCGATTCCCTGCTCGACGTCGATCCCGGCTTCCCAGCCCAGCATCCGTCGCGCCTTCTCCACCGATGGCCAGCGCCGCTGGACATCGACCTCGAAGCTGGGCAGGTGTTCGAACTCGAGCTCGTCGGGATCGCCTCCGCACGCCGTCCACACGATGTCCGCGATCTGCTCGACGGTTAGCTCGCGGGAGGCGGAGATGTTGAAGTCTTCGTTGAGGCCGGCCGGCGAGGTCATCGCCGTCACGATGCCGTCCGCGATGTCGTCGACGTGGGTCAGCGTCCGCGTCTGCTGGCCGGAGCCGAAGATCTGCATCGGGCGCTGGCGGGCCAGCGCCTTGACGATCAGGTCCGGCACCGCGTGGGCGATCCCGGGCTCGGAGGCGGGCAGCTCCCCCGGACCGTAGGCGTTGAAGGGCCGGCAGATCGTGTAGGCGAGTCCGTGCTCGTCATGGGCGGCGCGGCAATATACCTCCCCCGTCAGCTTGGAGAAACCGTAGGCCGACCGGGGCACAGGGCACTCGAGCAGGTGCTCCTCGGGGGTGGGGAATCGCTCGGCCCGCTCGAACACCATCGACGACGACACGTAGACGAAGCGCCCCACGTCGTGGTCCAGCGCCGCCCTGATGACCGCGTTGTAGAGGGCGTTGTTGACCTCGGTGAGGGTGTGGGGCAGGCGGTGGAAGTTGGCGATCCCGCCGACGATCGCCGCTAGGTGAATGACGTGCGAGCACCCCGCCGTGGCCGTTCGGGCCTGATCGAGGTCGCGCAGGTCGCCGGTGTGGATCTCGCACCCTTCGCGCATCCACTGCGGAGCCTCGTTCTGATCGGAGACCCGGACTTCGTAGGCCGGGTCCGAAAGCAGGCGGCGAACGACGGCGGAGCCGATCGTCCCCGCTCCCCCGGTGACCAGCACCCGGCTCATGAGGTTCGCGTCAGAGCGGCCACCTCGGCCGCGTAGGCGAACACCTGCGCGCTGCCCCAGCAGTTCCAGGGGTCCACCAGCAGGCAGTCAGGGGCTGCCCGCTCGACGATGCTGCGCAGGGTGGCCGGCGAGCAGAACTCGCTGTGGTTGGTGGCCACCACGACCACGTCGGCATCGGTGACCGCTTCCTCCAGCGAAGCGGTCGGAGTAGCTACGTGGGGATCGTGCACCGGCACGTCGGCGAGCTCGCGTTCGAGCAGGCGCACGAGCTTGTGCGACAGCGAGTCGCGCTCGTCGTCGGTGTCGGCCTTGAACGCCAGCCCGAGGACGGCCACCTTACGGCCGCTCAGCGAGCCCACCCGGCGCCTTATGCCCGAGACCAGGAACAACGGCACCGACTCGTTGACGCGCGACACAGCGAGCAGCATCCCCGGGGCGGCGGAGCGCTCCTCCGAGAAGGCAAAGTCCTTGCGCAGGCAGGTCCCCGCCGTTAGCCCCGGCTGGGAGATTCCGCCGCGCGGATAGTCGCGGTTGATCAGGTCGATCACCTCGAACACGTTGGCGCCGTGCTGCTCGCAATCCATCATCAACAGGTTGGGGAGGGCGAACAGCGTGTAGCGCAGGATGTTCGTCCAGATCTTGGCCAGCTCGGCCTGCGCCGGGGTGGTCTGAACGATCGGCGCGCCGAACACATCGAACAGCCGGGCCACGACCTCACCCGAGCGCTCCCCCACTCCTCCGATGATGCACGGCAGGGTGCCGATCTCGGCCAGGAAGCGCCCGGCGGCGATTCGCTCGGGAGCGTGCGCGACGTACACCTCGGTGCCCACCTCGAAGCCGCGGTGCTTGGCCAGATATCCCGCGACCCAGTCGGTCGTGCCCGGGGCGATGGTCGAGCGCAGGACCAGCGCGTGCCCTGGGCGCAGGACGCCGAGCAGGTCATCCAGGGCGGAGCGGATGTCGCGCATGTCGATCTCGATGTGCGAGAACGAGGGCGTCCCCAGGGTGATCACGATCTGCTCGGCCTGGGCCGCGTCGGGAACGTGCTCGGAGAGCTCGAGCCGGCCCGTGGAGCCGACACGTTCCAGGAGCTCCTGCGTCCCCTGCTCCTCGAAGGGCATTCGTCCGGCTCGCAGGGTTTCCAGGCGGTTGGGGTCCTTGTCCACGCCCAGCACCCTCAGCCCCCGGTCGGCGAAGCACAGGGCCAAGGGCAGGCCCACACGGCCGAGCCCCACCACGGAGACCTCGTACTTCATGACCCGAGCAGGCTAGCGGGCGGCGCCGGGACGCCTACCGCGAGCCCGGCGTCAGCTCCCGTACTGCCCGTACTGCGGGTCGGGCCCCGGTGGGCGCCCGTTCGCATACTGGCGGGCGAATCCCGCGATGAAGCGGGGGTTGTAGCGGGCGTAGCGTCGCCACAGCCGGCGCGGCTCGTGGGCCAGGCGGAAGGTCCACTCCAGCCCCAGGTTCTGCATCCACAGCGGGGCCTGCGGGACGAGCCCGGCGTGAAAGTCGAAGGCGGCCCCTACGCCGATGAGCAGAGGCGGAGCCAGGACGTCGCGCATCCGGCGCATCCACTTCTCCTGCTTGGGCTGCCCGGTACCCACCCAGACCACGTCCGCACCGGACCGGTTGATCTGGCGCACGATCCAGCTCTCCTCGTCGTCGCTGAGCGGCTTGAACGGAGGCGCGTAGCCACCGACGATGCGCAGTCCGGGAAAACGCCGGCGCAGGTCCAGCGCGAGTTGGACCAGTGCTCCCTGGTTGCGACCTCCGTACAGGTACATCCGCGTCCCCGTGTGCGCCGAGCGGGCGCAGTAGCGCGCCATGAGCTCGGGTCCGTAGACGCGCGAGCAGTCGTGGCCCAGGGCGCGCAGGGCCCACACGAGGGGCTGGCCGTCGGGCACCGCGAGCGCCGCGTTGAGCACGGCGTCCAGAGTCTCGGGGTCCTCCTGGGCGACCATCACCAGGTGCACCGCCGCCGCCGTGACGTAGGCGGGCTGACGGCTGGCCACGATGGCGTCGAGCCAGTCCATGGTGCGCTCATAGTCGGTCAGGGCGAGCGGGATACCCAGCACCTCCGCGCTCGGAAGCGGCGTCGGGGGCGACGGCACCAGCTCGGTGGCGGCGCGCAATGATCTGTGCGAGAGCGAGGGCATTTGGCGTCGGGAGCCGGGTCGGACGGGATGGCCGCTCAAGCCCCTTTGACCGCTGATAACGGGGCCACGCGGTCAAAGGTGCGCAGTTGCGCCGCGGAGAGCGAATCCGCTCCGGCTACGGCCGCTCCCGCACGGCACGCCAACCCAGCAGGATACCCGCTGGCGGGGCCGGCAAACGCGCGGATATTGTCTTGCGCCATGTCTGGTGCCCAAAGTCCGGGAATCTCGACCTCCGCCGACCCGGCCGTTCCCGGTCCCCAGACCCCGGGTGCGGACCCGGACTTCTGGCGGGGCCGGGGCGTCCTGATCACCGGCCACACTGGCTTCAAGGGGGCATGGCTCGCGCTCTGGCTGCAGCTCCTCGGAGCCCGGGTGGTGGGCCTGTCGAGGGCCGCGCCGAGCGATCCCTCGCTCTACGCGCTGACGCGCGTGGGCGAGGAGATGGTCGAGATTTCGGGCGACATGCGGGACTTCGACGCGGTGAGCGAGGCGGTCGCGGCAAACCGTCCCGAAGTGGTCTTCCATCTGGCCGCTCAGGCGCTGGTGCGGGCCTCGCTGGCTGATCCCCGCACCACCTACGAAGTCAACGTCATGGGCACGGTCAACCTCCTCGAAGCTGTGCGCCGGAGCGGCGGGGTGCGGGCGGTGGTCAACGTGACCTCCGACAAGTGCTACGAGAACCGGGAGTGGGAGTGGGGCTACCGGGAGTACGAGCCCAAGGGCGGCCACGACCCCTACTCGAGCTCCAAGGCGTGCTCCGAGCTGGTGACCGCCGCCTTCCGGGCGTCGTTCTTCGCGGACGGCGAGCAGACTCGGGTGGCGAGCGCCCGCGCGGGCAACGTCATCGGCGGCGGCGACTGGGCCACCGATCGCCTGGTTCCCGATCTCATGCGGGCGGCTCTGGCCGGGGACACCGTGGTCGTGCGCAACCCGGAGTCGATCCGGCCCTGGCAGCACGTGCTCGAGCCGCTGGAGGGCTACCTCCTGCTGGCCCAGGCGTTGTGCGAGTCACCCGCGTTCGCCGAGGGCTGGAACTTCGGACCGTCCCCCGCCGACGAGCGGTCCGTGCGCTGGGTGGTGGAGCGCGCGTCGCAGCTCTGGCCCCAGCGCGTGCGCTGGAGGGCCGAGCCGCCCGCCTCCTCGGTGGAGTCGCGCATCCTCAAGCTCGACTCCTCGCTTGCCCGCGGGCGCCTGGGCTGGAGCCCGCGCTGGACTCTGGACGAGGCCCTGAGGCGAACCATCGACTGGTTCCGCGCCT
>DASZHF010000055.1:0-9113 GCA_035938095.1 Solirubrobacteraceae bacterium | reverse complement strand
CTCGTTGGGGCTGCCGAGAACTTGCCCAGCGGATCGGCGGTCAAGCCGGGGGATATCGTGCGCGCGCTCGACGGCACGACGATCGAGGTCAACAACACCGACGCCGAGGGTCGGCTGGTGCTCGCCGACTGCCTCGGTTACGCGATCGCCCAGGGGGCGCAGCGCCTGGTCGACGTCGCCACCCTCACGGGGGCGATCATCGTCGCGCTGGGATCGACGCACGCGGGCCTGATGTCCAACGACGACGCCTGGGCGCAGCGGGTCGAGCAGGCGGGGCGCCGCGCGGGCGAGCTCGTGTGGCGGCTCCCGCTGCACGACGAGTACGCCGAGCTGATCAAGGGCCAGTACGCCGACATCAACAACGCGCCCGAAGGACGCAAGGCGGCGTCCATCACCGCGGCCGAGTTCCTGCACCGCTTCGTGGGCGATACGCCGTGGGCGCACGTGGACATCGCGGGCACGGCCTGGGACCTCGGCCGCCCCTACGCGTCGAAGGGCGGCTCCGGGTTCGGCGTGCGCCTGCTCGTCGAGCTCGCCCGCGCCCAGGCGGAGTGAGCGGGCGCCGGGCCCGCTCCAGAGGCGCCCGCGCTCAGGCGGAGTGAGCGGGCGCCGGCCGCCCCAGAGGCGGCCGCGACCGGGCGGAGTGAGAGGGCGCCGGGCCCGCTCCAGAGGCGGCCGCGACCGGCGCCCGGACCCCGTTGCCGGGCCTCTTGCACGTCGCCTTGCCTAAATCACAACTCCAGGATTAAGCAGGTTTGGTCATGTTAGGATTCGCGCACACCCCACCAATTGCGGCCGACCCCTACCCATTCCTGCCCAAGGGGGTCGAGTTAGGCCGCTCACGCCACAGGACCTCGGTTCGTGAACCCCCCGCGGCCGTCGTCCTGTGGCGTTTCTTTGTTCCGGGGCCGGTCGGGAACCCAGCGAGCGGCCCCCGGCTTAGCATTGCGAGGCCTGCCCGGCGGCCAAGACCACGCCCATGAACTTCGACCTCTCCGCCGACCACCAACTCCTTCAGCGAACGGTGCGCGACTTCGCCCGCCAGGAGGTCGCGCCTGTGGCCGAGGAGCTCGACCGCACCAAGTCGTTCCCGTACGACATCGTGCGCCAGCTGGGTGAGCTCAACCTGATGGGCATCCCGTTCCCCGAGGAGTACGGCGGAGCGGGCAGCGACACGCTGGCCTACGTGCTCGCCGTCGAGGAGCTCACACGGGTGGACTCCTCGGTTGCGATCACGCTCTGCGCGCACACGTCGCTGGGCACGCAGCCGATCTATCTGTTCGGCACCGAGGAGCAGCGGCGGCGCTTCATGCCCGACCTCTGCGCCGGCAACCTCCTCGGCGCATTCGGTCTAACCGAGCCCGAAGCGGGCAGCGACGCGGGCAACACGAAGACCCGCGCGCGCCTCGACGACGGCGAGTGGGTGATCAACGGCGCCAAGCAGTTCATCACCAACGCGGGGACCGACATCTCGGGTCCCGTCTCGATCACCGCGGTCACCGCCGACGAGCCCCGCGAGATCTCCAACCTGATCGTCGAACGAGGCACGCCCGGATACGAGCAGGGTCAGCCCTACCGCAAGATGGGCTGGAACGCGTCGGACACCCGTCCGCTCACGTTCACCGACTGCCGGGTGCCGGAGGAGAACCTGCTCGGCCCCCGCGGGGCGGGGTTCAAGCAGTTCCTGCAGGTGCTCGACATCGGGCGCATCGGGGTGGCGGCGATGGGCGTGGGTCTGGCTCAGGGCGCACTGGATGAGGCGCTCGCTTACGCTCGCGACAGGAAGGCGTTCGGTCAGCCCATCAGCCGCTTCCAGGCCATCCAGGCCAAGCTCGCGGACATGGCCACCGAGATCGAGGCCGCGCGGCTACTCGTCTACAAGTCGGCGCGCCTGAAGGACGCGGGAGCCAACTTCGGCCTCACCGCCGCCCAGGCCAAGCTCAAGACCGGCCGCCTGGCGGTGCGCTGCGCCGAGGAGGCGGTGCAGATCCACGGCGGCTACGGCTACATCGAGGAGTACCCCGTGTGCCGCTTCTACCGGGACGCCAAGATCCTGACCATCGGCGAGGGCACCGACGAGATCCAGCAGATGGTGATCGCGCGGGCGCTCGGCGCCTGAGCGCGGCTACGGCCAATCCGCCGGGCGCCCGGACCGGTCAGGCCCGCTCTGACGCTCCCTCGGCCTCGACGGCGCGCTCGAGGATGCTCGACGCCGCGCTGGCGGGATCCAGCCGGCGAGCGACCACCTCGTCGAGCAGGCGCTGGAACTCCGGGTCCTCGACCAGGCTCTCCTCGAGCCGCCGGCGCAGCCGCGCGGCCGCGATCCCCAGCACCTCGCTGCGCAGGTTGCGCCGCCGGCGCTCGGACAGTGTGCCCTCCTGGCGCAGGTAGTCGCGATGCTCCTCGAGGCGGGTGACCAGCTCCTCGATGCCCTCCCCGCGAGTCGCCTCGGTCTTGACGATGGGTACGCGCCAACCGCGTTGGGGCGCGAGCGAGAGGACGCCGCGAATCTCGCGGATCATCGTGTCGGTGAGCGGATGATCGGACTTGTTGACCACCATCACGTCGGGGATCTCCATCACGCCGGCCTTGAGCGCCTGGATCGAGTCGCCCGACCCGGGCATGAGGACGAGAACGACCGTGTCGGCGTGATCGATGATGTCCACCTCGGCCTGGCCCACGCCGACCGTTTCGAGGAAGACGTCGTCCTTCCCAGACGCGTCCATGAGCAGGGCGGCCTGCAGGGCCGCCTCGGCCATGCCGCCGAGGGCGCCCCGGCTGGCCATCGAGCGGATGAAGACCCCGGCGTCGAGGAAGTGCTCGGTCAGCCGGATGCGGTCGCCGAGCAGCGCCCCGTGGCTGAACGGTGAGGACGGATCGATCGACAGCACGCCGACCGAGCGCTCGGCCTCGCGCCGCGAACGGGTGAGGGCGCTGATCAGCGTCGACTTGCCCACCCCGGGGGGACCCGTGAAGCCGAAGATCGCGGCCCGGCCGGTGTGCGGGTAGACCTCGCGCACGAGCTCCCAGCCCTGCGGATCGTCGTCCTCGACCAGCGAGATCGCCCGGGCCAGCGCGCGCTTGTCCCCGGCCAGCAACCGCTGCGCCAGTGTCTCTGTCTTCTCCGCCGCCATGGAGGCCCGGGATGATGGCATCCGTCAGGGCGGCCCCTGAGCGCGCGGGCCGGGGACCGACCGACGGAGACCCGACCAGCGGAGACCCGACCGACGCGGACTCGACCGAGACCGACCGGCAGGACCCCGACCGCGAACTACCATCCGCGCTGTGGAGCCCGTGGCCTCTCCCACCGCCCCCGCGGTCGCGCCGATCGTCGTGCGCGGCGAGCCGCCGCCCCGACACGGGGGTCCGCTGACACTGCTGCGATTCATGCGCGCGCACGGCATGCTCACGCTGCCCTACCTGCGCCTGCTGGCTCGGCTGGCGTGGCTGAAGCTGCGCTTTCGTCGCCGGCTCGTCACCGACGGACTGGCGTTCGTGGGCCCGGGAGTGAAACTGGAGATCGGGCCGCGTGCGCGCGTGGTGCTCGGTCGATGGTCGTGGATCGGGCACGGCTGCAAGATCCGCGCGCACGAGGGCGAGGTGCACATCGGCGCCAAGACCGTGATCGGACAGGAGTGCACGATCTCGTCCTTTCAGCGGGTTTCGATCGGGCGGGAATGCATTCTCGCCGACCACGTCATGCTGATCGACTTCGACCATGGGGTGGTCGAGGTGGAGCGCCCGATCCGCCTGCAGGGCATCTACAAGCGCGACGTCAGGGTCGGGCACAACGTGTGGATCGGTTACGGGGCCTGCCTGCTTCGCGGGGTGACCGTCGGCGACAACGCGATCATCGGGACGAGCGCCGTCGTCACCAAGTCCGTTCCCAACAACGCGGTCGTGGGCGGCGTTCCGGCCCGGTTGATTCGGATGCGCGACGAGCCGCAGACGCTGCGCTGGGAGTGATCGGGACCAGCGGCGCCGACCCGCGCCCCTCCGCCCCCCACGATCGGCGTAGATTGCCCGGAAGAGATCCGTGGCCGATGACTTCCACCATCCGCCGGGCTGGTTCACAAAGCACGTCTTCAACCCGACAGTGGCCGCTCTGACCCGGCTCGGGGTGAGGCTGGCTGGATCCGCGGTGCTCGAGGTCCGCGGCCGCAAGAGCGGCGAATGGCGGCGCACTCCGGTCAACCCGCTCGACTTCGATGGGGGCCGTTACCTGGTGGCGCCGCGCGGTACCACCCAGTGGGTGAGGAACGTGCGCGCCAACCCCGAAGGGCGCCTTGTGGTCGGCCGCCGCACCGAGCCCTTCGTCGCGGTCGAGGTCCCCGTCGAGCAGCGGCCGCCCATCCTCCGGGCCTACCTCGGGAAGTGGAAATGGGAGGTGGGCACCTTCTTCGGCGGCGTCGGCCCGGACGCCAGCGATGAGGAGCTGCTGCGTATCGCCGGCGATCACCCCGTATTCCGGATCGAAGCGGCGACGCCGGAGTCGCCCGGTCAGCCCAGCGCGTCAGCGGCTCAGCCCAGCGCCTCGGCGAACCCCTGACGCCAGCTCGGATAGCGCGGCGTCCACCCCAGCTCGCGCTTGGCCTTCTCGTTGGAGGCGCCGCGCAGCTCGGTGGCCGAGCTGGCGGCGATCTGCCCGGCGATCAGCCGCGCCAGCCACCTGGGCGCCTTGCGCGGGGGCTTGGCGCCGAGGGCCTGCGCATAGACCGGGAGCCAGTCGCGCAGGGGCACGGGCTCGTCGTCACACACGTTGTAGACCCCCGTCCCGCCGCGGTCGAGCGCCAGCACCGTCGCCGAAGCGGCGTCCTCGGCGTGCACGAAGGAGAAGATCCCTCCCCCATCGCCGACGATCGGGAAGCGACGGCGACTCACCTCGCGCGCAATTGACCCGTCGCTCGCGTAATAGGTGCCGGGCCCGTAGAACTGGCCGTAGCGCAGCACGAGCCCCTCGAACCCGGCCGCATCGCTGACCTCCTTCTCCATGACCCGGGTCGCGAGCGCTCCTTGCACCATCGGCTCGGGACCCTGGTTGAGGATCGGGGCCTGCTCGTCCTTGATGGGGCCGCCCTCGGGCTGGTACATGAAGCAGATGCTCTGGCTGATCACCCGGCGGGCCCCCGCCGCACGCGCCGCGTCCAGGAGCACGGGCGTGACCTCGGTCCGCAGGCGGTTGGTCGGCCCCAGCGTGCGCTCGTAGTTGCGCATGTCATAGCTCGCCGGCAGCGCGGTGAGCTGATGGATGACCACCTCCGGGCGAGCAGCGGCCACGGCGCTCCGGAGGCCCTCGAAATCGAACGCATCGCAGACGACGGGCTCGGCGCCTGCGACCCGGAGCGCCTCGGCCTTCTCTGGCGAGCGCGTCATGCCCGTCACCTCGTGTCCCGCCTCGCGCAGCTGGCGCACGAGGGGACGCCCGATCACGCCGGTCGCCCCGGCCACGAACACCCTCATCTCTCAGCTCGCCCGGCGCTCCGCCCGGGCCGCGCCGGGCCGCGTCTCCGCGGACATCCCACCCAGCGCGCTGGGCGTCGGCGCGATCCGCGGCAGCTCGCCGTAGACGTCGGCGGTGCGCGCGGCGACGTCGGCCCAGTCGAAGCGCAGCACGTGCTCGGACGCCTCCGCCACCAACCGGTCGCGCAGCTCGGTGTCGGTGAGCACGCGCTCCACCATCTGGGCCAGGGACTGCGAATCGCGAGCCCGGAAGCGCAGACCGACCTCATCGTGGGGCACGACCTCACGCAGCCCACCGGTGTCGGCCACGATGCACGGGCATCCCGACGCCATCGCCTCGAGCGCGACCAGCCCGAATGGCTCGTAGATCGACGGCACGACGCACAGATCGGCGATCCGGTACAGCGAATGCAGAACGTCGTCACCGATCCAGCCCAGGAACGTGCCGTGCTCGTCGAGGCCAAGCTCGGTGGCCTGGGCGCGCAGCTGCGCCTCGTGGGTGCCCGACCCGGCCACCAGGAAGCGCACGCCGCCAACACGCTCGATCAATCCCGGTAACGCCTCGAGGGCGAGCTGGAATCCCTTCTCGTAGACGAGGCGTCCGACCAGCAGCACCAGGCGTTCGTCGGGAGCGGCGAAGCGCCGCCGCAGCGTGTCGAGATCGTCGACGGGCTGGAGATCGAGCGGGTCGATTCCGTTCGGGATGACGCTGACGCGCGCCTCCTCGAGCCCGTAGATGTCGGACACGTGCGCGCGCATGTAATGCGAGCACGTGATGACCCGCTCGGCGCGGTTGGCCATCCAGCGCTCGACGCCGTCGATGTAGGACTGCGGATGCTTGTCGACCCAGCCCTGATGCCGGCCGTATTCGGTGGCGTGAATCGTGGTCACGTAGGGACACCGGAAGCGGTTGGCCAGGTGGTCGCCGGCCACCGCGACCAGCCAATCGTGCCCGTGCACGAGATCGAAGGCGAACCGGTCGCCCAGTTCCACTCCGGCCGCAAGCATGTCCGCGTTCATGTGCTCGACCCAGGCGACGAACTCGCTCAGGTCGCGTGGTCGCTGGGGCTCGCGAACCCGGTGTACGAGCACTCCTTCCCGCTCTTCCTCGGCCGGCATGCGTTCGTCACCCCGGGTGAGTACGTGAACCTCGATGTCCTGCTGGACAAGCCCCTCCGAGAGCTTGCGCACGTGACGCGCGAGCCCTCCCTCGACGATCGGCGGATATTCCCAGGAGAGGATCAGGCAGCAGGTCACGGGGCAAGCAGTGGCGCCGGGGTCGCGTGGGCGGCCAGGTTGCGGATTCCGGGCGCCCGGGAGCCTACCGAGGGGGGGTCGGCGCCGGACGGGGCAGGAGATCCTCCGTCGCGTTCGCCCCGGGCCCGCTCGGGTCCGCGGCCGTTGCGCAGCGCCGACTCCAGGGCGCGGGCATGACCGTCGGAGCGCTCGAGCGGATAGGGCCCCGCCAGCTCTCGCGTGACCATGAAGGCCCAGTCCGACGACTGGAGCGCCAGCAGTTCGCGCTCGGCTCGGGCCCCGTCGCGCTCGGCTCGGGCCCCGTCGCGCTCGGCCCCGCCCCCCTGGCGCTCGGCCACCACCCGCAGTTCCGCCGCCCGCGCGCGCCAGGCCAGGTCCGCTACCGCCGGCCCATCCCAGGTGGTCAGGTCGCGGGGCGAACCCCACGTGGTGACCGGCGGGTCCGCCGGGGCCGGTGCCGGGTCGTGGCGCTCGAGCGCGTCGTCGAGGCGGGCAACCGCCAACCCGCGCGTGGACGCCTCCTCGAGCACGGCCGCGAGCCACGCGGTTCCCTCGTACCACCAATGCCCCAGTAACTCGGTGTCCAGCGCGCATACGACCAAGCCGGGGCGTCCGGTCCGGGCTCGGGCATCGTCCAGCCGCGCGATCGTGCGCTCCACGAAGTCGGCGGCGTGTTCGCGGACCAGCTCGAGCGCGGCCTCGTGATCGTACGGCCGGCCGTCATTGCCCCAGGGCTGGTGATGGTGGACGGTGTGATGGTGATAGTCCCGGTAGGTCCCGTGGCAGGGGTAGCCGTGATGGCTCCAGACGAGCTCGATGGTCTGACGGTCAAGCGGCGCGAGCAGCACACCCGATTCGGTGCAGAGCGGTTGCAGGTGCGCGAGCGCACCCATCCCCCAGAGGTCTGTGTAGTCGACGCACGAAGTACGGACTCCAGCCTCGCTGAGCAGCGGGTCCAACCACGCCGCGTGCGCGCACTCGGGCAGCCAGAAGCCCCCGCGCCACTCGCCGATACGCGCGCGATGGGCGGCGATGCCGGTTTGGATCTGCAGGTGAGCGCCGGCGTCCGTGGCCAGGAGCGGCAGGACGGAGTGGGTGGCCGAGGAGGTCCATTGGACATGCGGGGCCAGCGCGCCGAGCAGGTCGCCGTCGATGGCCTGGAAGCGATCGATGGCCAGCTCGTAGTCGAGCGCGGCGCGCTCGAGCTCGACGGCCAGCTCGTGTTCACCGCCGGCGCGACAGCCCTCGATGTCGATGCGGTGAGACTCTCGCCGCACCTCTCGCATGAAGCGCAGGAAGCGCTCTGCGACCCCGGCGGCCGCGAGCTGGTCGCCGAGAACCGGGGTCAGCGACAACGTCACCGGCGGGTCGCGCTCGAGCAGCTCCAGCAGCGGCAGGTAGGAGACCGCCATCGCCTCCCACAGCCACTCCTCGCCGAACGGCCAGGTGCCGAATCCCTCGACGTAGGGCATGTGGGTGTGCAGGAGCAGGGCGAGCTCGCCCCGGTCGGCGTGGCCTGGATGGGCCGCGCTCCGCGTCAGCTGTGCCGGGCCTGCGCGCGCCGGCTCCGGCCCATCGGTCACTGCTTGCACACCGCCAGGAAGTCGAGGGCGCGGTCCAGCGGAGCGTCGGTCTCATGGTGAAGCCGGAAATCGCTCGCTTCAATCGCGGGCGTGAACCAGCCGTAGAAGCGCTGCGTGAGCTTCAGCCGCGGGTGCACCTGATCCCACCCCAGCCGCAGCGCGAGCTCGTGGGCGCGGAGCTTGCGCGCGTGGAAGAGTCCGAACACCTCGACGTGTTGAAAGACGTCCGCGCACAGGCCTCGAAACTCGTGCGCGCGGTATTCGCGCACGTGCCAGGGATTGTCGGACTTGGGCGCGCCCGCGGGCGCGATCGTGAGCAGGTTGGGGGTGGACACGTAGACGACCCCGTCGGCGGGCAGGAGCGACCGGAAGTGGGTGAGGACGCCCTGGGGATCCTCGAGGTGCTCGATCGTCTGAAGGAACACGATCACATCGCAGGGCGCCTCGAAGCCCTCGACGAGGTCCCGCTCGAAGCGCAGGTTGGGCGCCCGGTAGCGCAGGGAGGCGTGACGGTGAGCGTCGGGGTTGGCGTCGACGCCGACCACCGCGGCGGCCCGGTCGGCGAGCAGCGCCGAGCCGTAGCCCTCGCCGCAGGCCATGTCGATGACCCGCCGGCCCGGGACGCGTCGCCCGATCCACTCGTACACAGCCAGGTGCCGGCGATACCAGTAGTTCTCCTCGGGAACGTCGGGCAGCGTGCGCTCGCCGGTCAGCGCCAGCGGCGGGACTCCCGGCGGCTGATCGAGCTGCTGATAGACGGAGGCCGGCACCGGGCGGCGAGTATATGAGCCCACCCGGGGTGGCTCGGGTTAC
>DASZHF010000054.1:0-4256 GCA_035938095.1 Solirubrobacteraceae bacterium | reverse complement strand
GCCGGTGCCGGGTCCTCCGCCGGTGCCGGGTCCTCCGCCGGTGCCGGGTCCTCCGCCGGTGCCGGGTCCTCCGCCGGTGCCGGGTCCTCCGCCGGTGCCGGGTCCTCCGCCGGTGCCGGGTCCGCCGCCGCCGCCGCCCGTTTGGGATCCGCCGGTCGTTGTCGCGGGTCCCGAGAGCGCCGCTCCGGCGGCGGGTTTGGCAGTGAGGATCTCAGGAACCACCCAGGCGACCGCGCCGGCGCCGGCGACCGCTGAGATGTGCCCGAGGGCCTGGCGTCTCGAGATCCGGCTACGGTCCGGGATGGGGAAACCCGACGCACGTTGTGATGCCGCCGTCTCTCCGTGCGTCCCGTCGCTGTTCATGACCACCGCTCCTCACCCGATCACGCGAAAACTGCCTGTGCCCTCGCAATCGACATGGAAAAATTGACCGCTCATTGAGCAAAATTTGACCGCCCATTGAGCAATTGCAGAACCCTATCGAGATCGCCGATTGCAAGGCCAGCGAAAACCCCCTGTTGCGGGCTTTCCGTTCGGGACCGGACCACCACTCCGGAGGTGGGGGACGGGATGATGAACCCGTGAGCCGCCTCGAACCGCCCGCGCCGACAGTTGCGGAGTGGACGGCGACGCTGCTGTGGGAGGCCTGCCGCCGGGAGCCACGGGCGGACTCCGTCTGGCGTGCCCTCGCTGGAGGGGCCGACGTCGGCTGGGCTGTGTCCGCCGCCTCGGAGCAGCGCATCGGCCCGCTGTTGTGGCGGGCGCTGGGCGCGGCGGGCTCGCTCGACGACCTCGGACCCGACGGGGCCGCACTCGGCGGCATGGCCCACGCCTCGAGGATGGAGGCGCTGCTCCTGCTCCCGAGGGCCGTCGCTCTCGCGGTGCGGCCGCTGACCGAGGCCGGGCTGGAGCCGGTCGTCTTCAAGGGTCCCGCGGTGGCAGCCCGCTACCCAGAGCCCGGCTTGCGCCCCATGGACGACATCGACCTGCTCCTGCCCCAGGCCGATCACCGGCGCGCCCTCGACGCCCTGGGCCGCGCCGGATGGCAGGTTGCCCGCCCCGGAGGAAGCGACACCAACGCCACCGTGCTGACCCACCGCGAGGTGCCTTCGTTCTTCCTCGAGCTGCACTACGCGCTGGAGGGCGCGTCGCATCGGGTGACGGCGCTCGATCCCGCCACGTTGTGGGCCATGCGCCAGCCGCTGAACTGCGTTGGCACGTTGGCATTCGGGTTGCCACCCGCCGAGGAACTGGTCGTGCTCGCCGCCCACGCCGGGGGACCGCACCACCGGTTCCTGCGGCTCGTATGGATGGCCGACCTGGCGATGATCGTCGGCGTCGCCGCGACGCAAGGCGCCGCCGTCGACTGGGACCGTGTGCGCGCCGTGGCTGGGGCCGCACGGTGCGCGACGGTGGTCGGCGCCACCCTGGAGATGGCCCGCCGAGCCGGCCTGGACGCGCCGACCGGCCTGTTCCCCCTGCCCACCGGAGGTCGGCGGGGCGACGCCATGCGCCGGCTCCTCTCGGTCAGCTGGCCGCTGACAAACCTCGAACTGCCCGGCTGGCAGCTCAGGTACGCGCTGACCGACGCCCGGGCCCAGCGCGTCAAGATCTTCTTCGCGCACTTCGTCCGAGGTCACGGGATCCGCGCCCGGGCACGCCGAGTGGCCGGCTTGAGGCCCGGCGCTCGTAGGGGCCGGGCAAGACCGAGCGCACGGTGTCGAGGAGTGCGTCCTCACCGGTGAGGGATGGCGTAGGTTTCCGGGTCGAGCCTGCCGTAGGCCTCGGCGGGAAGCACCAGATCGGGGTCCGGCCCGCCTTCGCCGTCGCCCGGCTCCGTTCGCGACGTTCCAGCCTTCGATGCGGCGCCGGAAGCCGGCCACCGTGATCTCGACCGCTCTACGGTGAGGATTCCACACGCTGAAATGGGATTATCAGGGGATTCGGCCAGTCTCCGTGCCCACTGCGCGGCGTTCGGGGATATTTAGGCAGCCACTTTCAGGGCGAACGGCGGTTCCCAGCGTTGGCTCCATTCTCGACCGGGCGTTTCCAGGCCCGACCCCTCGCGCGCTGGAATGTGTCAGATCACGGCGGCGGTAGACCGAAAGATGTTGAACAGGAAAAGAGAGTTCGTGGGGCAGTGGCGGGCGGCTCGCGCCCATTGCGCGGCCTACTTCTGCGGCTCGTCAGCTCTTTTGCAGCTTTTTTACCTTCTTCTCCAGCTCCTCGAGCCGAGCGACTAGCGAATCCAGAGCATGGCATTGGACAGAAACTGCATAGGCGAGTTCTGCGACAGTTCTCGCTTGTTGTAGAGACAAGTCGGCGTGATTTAACTTCTCATCGACCAACGCCGACTGCTTGGCGATTTCATCCGCGATTTTGCCCATTTATCTCGATCGTAGCTCTCGTTTTGCGAAATTACCTCCGAGTAGCGGCAATGACGACGGAGAACCACCTCCCGGGCGCTGTCTCGGTTCAGCAATACTGACAGCGCAATAAGCGGGGAATAGAGCCGAACGGACCGGTACCCGCACAAGTTTCCAACAACACCTCAGACCGCTACTTCCAGGGCGAAATGGCAGCTCCAGACGTCGGTGCCACCCGGGAACGTGGTGTCTCGACGACTGTTCCGTGGTTCGGGGCACCCTTGGACGCTCTACCGGGTCGCGAAATCCCGAATCTTTGTTGCCTGTACTGCCTGCCAAATGTGTCCAGCACTGCCCAGGTTGCCCGGTCCATGACCAGTCGCTCCGTCGTATCCAAGTGCTCGACCATCCAATCCACCGCGTCTTCGCCCGTGTGGCGCACGGCTTGGGCCTCCTCGTGGATTCCGTCCAGTACCGCCCGAAACCATTGAGATCGACGTACCGAGAGGTTGGCCCACATCGTTGGTCGGATGGGTCGCATTCCAAACGTCGATTGTCCAATCGCCACCGTCTTTCACGTAGTGCACGCGAAAATGTCTCCGAGCCTATTGGGCAACATAGTTGCCAAATGGTTGGTTGAATCGCTGCTCCTGGACCAGAGCAAATCCCTGCCCGATGAGCGCACAGTGGAACGGAGCGAGCCGGCGTGGTGCATCCTTCAGCGCGTCGCCGATGGCCCCCACGGTGTTCGCCTGGGTATCCCCGTATACGCGCCGTTCGGAGGCAGGAGGCTGACCAGAGTCCGTTCCTGCGCCTTCGCCCACCGCTGGACGTCCACCAGACGCCATTCGTCACAGTCAGGCGCCGGCGGCCTTCAGTCTCCTGCGGAAGCCAGCGACGGTGGCCTCGACCACCCGGTCGTGTCCCCACTTGAGGAGCGGATGGCCGAAGCGGCTGGCCAGCCGCATCGCCGGTTGTTGCATCTCGACCTTCCACGACACCTCGGCCCATGTCCCCTCCTCGTTCGGGCGCAAGCGGAGCCCCGCCACGCCGATGAGGTCCCCGCCGACCGTGGCGTCGATGGAGCGCGGCCGGACGCACCGGCCCAGTTCGACGCGGAGCCTCATGCGGTAGGGAAGCGGCGGCGCGACCACCCCGCGCAGGACCGACCCCTCCGCCAGTCCGTTCCCTTCGAGCTGGCATTCGGAGAGCCACGGCCACCAGCGCTCGTACTGGTCCACTTGCTCTATCCGGTCCCAGAGCTGGTCGGGTGACAGGTCGAATTGGAAGCCGTGTCGGTAGTCGATGACCGGTGCCGCCACGCTCGTCACGCTATGAGCTGCTGCGCCCGGGCAGACATGGGCCGAGCCCGACCGTTCCCCCGCGTGCTCGTTCGCAGCCCGCGCGTACCCGCCCACCAGGTCACCACGCGCAACCTCGGCGCGGCGTACCCCTTCATCGCCGAGTCGGGCCTGGGCCGGCGCGGCGTGGTCATCGGCGACGACCTGCTCGGCGGCTCGTTCGTGTTCGATCCCTTCGAGCTGTACGCCGCCGGCGCCGTGTCGAATCCGAACATGGTCGTGTTCGGTCAGATCGGGCGGGGCAAGAGCGCCTTCGTCAAGACGTTCCTGTGGCGACAGGCGGTGTTCGGCCGCCGGGCCTGGGTGGTCGACCCCAAGGGCGAGTACGCCGACCTGGCCGACGCCTGGGGTGTCCGGCCGGTGGCGCTACGCCCCGGCGGTGCCATCAGGCTGAACCCGCTCGACCCCGGGCCCGACGGCGAGCGGACGGGGCCCGAGGCGACGGGGCGCCGGCGCACGGAGCTCCTGGCGTCGTTGGCCAGCGCCTGTCTGGGCCGCAGCCTCGTGCCCCGCGAGCGCGCGGCACTGG
>DASZHF010000053.1:0-1976 GCA_035938095.1 Solirubrobacteraceae bacterium | reverse complement strand
TGCCCGTCGGCGGAGAACAGCTGGCTCTCGGTCGCCGGATGGGCCTGGGCCAGCTCGCGCAGCACCGCCCCGACGTTCTCGCCGCCGGCCTGCACCTCCTTGGCGCCGCCCACCGAGGGGCGCAGGACGGGTGGGATCTTGATCGTGGACATGATCAGGTCGGGAGGCTACCCGCTGCTCGCTCCCTTCAGCTATCGCGGGCCCGTCAATGGCCCGGCCCGCGCCGCAGGCCGCGCCTCGGCGCCGCCTTATCCGGCCTCCGCGCAGAAAGCTTCGTAGTCCGGGAAGACGCCCATCTCCGCGTCGGTGATCTCCTCGGGATCGCGCGAGCAGATCGGGCACTCCGGATCGCGGCGCACCTTGAGCTCGGTGAATGTGGCCCCGAGCGCCTCGTAGAGGAGCAGCCGTCCGACCAGGGGCTCCCCGGCCCCGATGATCAGCTTGACCACTTCGGTGGCCTGCAATAGCCCCATGGTCCCAGGCAGCACTCCCAGCACGCCGTTCGCCCCGCACGAAGGGGCCAGCTCGGCCGGCGGCGGGACCGGGTACAGGCATCGGTAGCAGGGCCCCTCGTAGGGCTTGAACACCGCGAGCTGACCGTCGAAGCCCAGGATCGATGCGGACACGACGGGAATCTGCAGCCGCACGGTGGCGTCGTTGAGCAGGTAGCGGGTGGGGAAGTTGTCGAGCCCGTCCACGACCACGTCCCAGGGCTCGCTCTGGAGGATCTCCATGATGTTCTCGGCGCCCAGGCGGGTCGGGTACTTGATGACGCGGACATCGGGGTTGATGGCCCTCATCGTCTCCTCGGCCGAGTCGACCTTGGGCACACCGATGCGGTCGGTGGTGTGGATGACCTGGCGCTGGAGGTTGGACAGGTCGACCTCGTCGTTGTCGACGATCCCGATCGTGCCCACTCCGGCGGCGGCCAGGTACAGGGCGGCGGGCGATCCCAGCCCACCGGCACCAAGCAACAGGACCCTGGCGTCGAGCAGCTTCTGCTGACCCTCGGCGCCGACCTCGGGGATCAGCAGGTGGCGCGAGTAGCGCTCGCGCTGCTCGGCGCTGAGCGCCCGCGGGAGCACGACCTCGTAGCCCCGGTCCTTCCACAGGGTGATCCCGCCCGTCATCGACGACACGTCCTGGTAGCCGAGCTGCTCGGAGAGCGTGTGCGCGGCCAGGGCCGAGCGGTTGCCCGAGGCGCAGTAGAGCACGACGCGCTGAGCGCGGTCGGGAACGGCGCCCTCGATCCGCTGCTCCAGGTAGCCCCTCGGAACGTGCACGGCGCCGGGCAGGTGACCGGTGGCGAACTCCTCGGTCTCGCGGACGTCGACCAGCGCAACCCCGTCGTCGAGCATGGTGTGCACCTCGGAGGGGTCGACCTCCTGGATCTGGGTCTTGATGTGGCGGATCAACTCGGCCCCGGACGGGGTCATGGAAACTCCGTAACGTCGGTCGGGTTTCGGGATTGCTTCATAAAGTATAGCGACGAGGGGGTCCCGAGTTGGGGCGCTTCCGCCATCGCACCAACGGTGAAATCTTCGTCCATTCCTGCGACCTGGGCCACCCGGGTGGGCTACCGTGAAGTTCAGCATGTGGAGGCGTGCCTGGCTTCTCGCCGGTTTGCCGCTCCTGGCCGCCGCAGCCCTGGCCGGCCTGCTGTTTCTGTCGCCCGCTCCCGCCCGTACGGCCGCCCGGGCTGCCGCTCCCCTGGCGCCCCGGAAGTTGCGGGCTCCGAAGGCCGAACGGGTACGACCGCGGGCCTTCGCGTCCTGCGCCGGCCTGGTCGCCTACGCCCGCCAGCACTTCGCGACCACCCACGGCGTGCCGGACCCGCCCATCCAGCCCGTGTCCGAGCCGGTGCCCACGCGCGCCCCCGGCGCCCCGGCGCCGGCCGCCAGCGCCCCGGCGCAGGGCGGTGCGACCAACGGCACCACGAGCACGAGCTACTCCACGACCAACGTCCAGGAGGCCGG
>DASZHF010000052.1:0-31591 GCA_035938095.1 Solirubrobacteraceae bacterium | reverse complement strand
CGGCGATGAGTCCGCCTTATCCAGGGGAGACAGCCTCACCGACGAGTTCGCGCGCCGGCTGGAGTCCTCGGAATGGCGGCATGAGGAGCTTCACCAGCCGCCCCCTGCGCCCGCTGCGGATCTCGGCCATGATGCATCCGCTCCGGAGGACGGCCTCCCCTCCTCCGGCCCCGATGAGCCTCCGCTCGCGCCCGGCCCCGATCCGTCGCCCGCACCGGCGCCCGACCCCGGCCCCCCGGTCCCGCGACTGGATCCGTCACCGCCCGCACCGGCGCCCGAGCCCGAACCCAACCCGCCCAGCGACCGCGCCGCCGCCGTGCTGACCGCGGTGCTCGACGACCTCGGATCGGCGCATCACCGCCCGTTCTCTCGCTGAGCGGCGTCCGGGCGGACGCTTTCGCGCCCCAGGCCCGCGGGCCGGCCACCCTTCCGCAACTCCCCGCACCCTTGCGCCCACCCTGCCGCCGCTTTCACGGCGCCCAATAACATCATCGGCCCATGCGTGAGAAGTCCCCCGAGACCTACGAGCAGAAGCTCGCCCGGCTGCAGGACCTGCGCGAGTCGGCCCTTCACTCCGCTCCCGAGGCGGAGGAGAAGCAGCACGCCAAGGGCAAATACACGGCGCGCGAGCGAGTGGAGAAGCTGCTCGATCCGGGCTCGTTCCAGGAGCTCGACGTCTTCGTGCGTCACCGCACCTACGAATTCGACATGCAGCGCAGCCGACCCTGGGGCGACGCGGTGGTCACAGGGCACGGCACGATCGACGGCCGCCGCGTGTGCGTGTTCAGCCAGGACTTCACCGTCTTCGGCGGCTCGCTCGGCGAGGTGATGGCCGAGAAGATGGGCAAGATCATGGACCTGGCCGCCAAGATCGGCTGCCCGGTCATCGGGATCAACGACTCGGGCGGCGCGCGCATCCAGGAGGGAGTCGTTTCGCTCGGCGCCTATGGCGACGTGTTCGTGCGAAACGTCAAGTGCTCGGGCGTGATCCCCCAGATCAGCTTGATCATGGGTCCGTGCGCGGGCGGCGCCGTGTACTCCCCGGCCATGACCGACTTCATCTTCATGGTCAAAGAGACGAGCCACATGTTCATCACCGGGCCCGACGTGATCAAGACCGTCACGGGCGAGGAACCCAGCTTCGAGGAGCTGGGGGGAGCGATGACCCACAACAGCAAATCGGGCGTCGCCCACTTCGCCTCCGACGACGAGGACGCCTGCCTGGAGGACACGCGCTACCTGATGTCGTTCCTGCCGTCGAACAACCTCCAGACCGCGCCCCGCGTCCAGCCCACCGACGATCCGCTGCGCATGGACGCGGAGCTCGACAGCGTCGTCCCCGAGAATCCCAACAAGCCCTACGACATGCGTGACGTCATCCGCCTGGTTGTGGACGACGGTGAGTTCTTCGAGGTGCACGAGCACTACGCGCGCAACATCGTGTGCGGGTTCTCGCGCCTGGACGGCTACTCGATCGGAGTGGTCGGCAACCAGCCGTCGCAGCTCGCCGGGGTTCTCGACATCGACGCATCCGTGAAGGCGGCGCGCTTCGTGCGCACCTGCGACGCGTTCAACATCCCCTTGTTGACGTTCACCGACGTGCCCGGCTTCCTGCCCGGCACCGCCCAGGAGTGGGGCGGCATCATCCGTCACGGCGCCAAGCTGCTCTACGCCTACACCGAGGCCACCGTCCCCAAGCTCACCGTGATCACGCGCAAGGCCTACGGCGGCGCCTACGACGTCATGGCCTCCAAGCACATGCTGGCCGACTTCAACTTCGCGTGGCCGACGGCGGAGGTCGCGGTCATGGGTCCCGAGGGGGCGGTCAACATCATCTACCGCCGCGACATCGCGAGCAGCCCGACGCCCGACGCCCGCCGGGCCAAGCTCATGGAGGACTACAAGGCTCGCTTCGCCAACCCGTATTCCGCGGCCGAGCGCGGCTACATCGACGACGTGATCATCCCGCACGAGACGCGTCCCAAGCTGATCACCGCCCTGGAGACGCTGCAGACCAAGCGCGAGCCGGGGCCCAAGCGCAAGCACGGCAACATCCCGCTCTAGTGGAGACGGGCTCCGCCCCTTCGGGCTCCGCCCAGCAGGAAGGCGTGGTGGCCACCCGCGACGGCTATGAGATCTCGCGCGATCGCGCCCGCCTGGACCGGGCGGTGATCCATCGCTTCCTGAGCGAGGAGTCCTACTGGTCGCCCGGGATCTCGCGAGCGCTCGTGGACCGGGTCATCGACGGGTCGCTGCCGTTTGGCCTCTACCGGGAACCGGCCGCCGCCGGGGCGGCCACCCCCGGCCCTACCGCCCCCGGCCAGACCGGATCAGAGCAGGTGGGCTTTGCCCGCGTGGTAACCGACGGCGTGTACCTGGGATACCTGGCCGACGTCTTCGTGCTCCCGCCTCACCGGGGCCGCGGCCTGGCCCGATGGATGGTCGAGACGATCCTGGCCGCGCCCGACCTCGGCGACGTGCGCTGGTGGCTGCTGGGCACGGCCGACGCTCACGGCCTCTATGCCCGGCTGGGCTTCACCGGGCTCCGCCGCCCGGGACGTCTGATGGAGATCCACCGCCACCCCGGCGGGCCCCGCGGGCAGCGCTCGGCGCAGGCTGGCGCTCAGAGGCGCACGGTCTGAGCGGGCAACCGGCCGTCGCGCCAGGCGTGGAACAGATTGGTCGCCACGGCCAGGTCCTGGATGGCGAGCCCGGTGGAGTCGAACAGAGTCACCGCCTCGGGGCCGGGCCGGCCGGGAGCGTCGCCCGCAAGGACCGCGCCGAGCTCGGTGACCTGATCGCGCTCGATCAGTCCCGCGCGCACCGCCCCCGCCAGCTCGCCGCCGTGCGACGCCTGCTCCCACTCGTCGCAGAACAGGACGCAGGAGGCCACTGCGCCCACCGAAGCCTCGGCCTTGGCGGCTGAGTCGGCGCCCATCATGTTCAGGTGAAGCCCGGGGCGCAGGTCGCCGGCGTCCACGACGACCTCCAACCCAGGCGTGACGCAGCACACCACGTCGCACGCCAGCGCCTCCCGCCGGTCGCCGGCGCGCCACCCGAGTTCCTCGGCCAGCGCCTGCGCTGCCGGCGCGCGGGGATCGGAGCACACCCCGGGCCCGTAACCCGACGCCGCCAGGGAGCGCGCCACCCAGCCGCCGTTCAGGCCGGACCCGATGAGCCCGACCGTACGGGCGTCGGACCGGGCCAGGGCGCGCGTGGCGACCGCCGCCACCGCTCCGGTGCGCAGGGCCGTGATCGAGCTGCCATCGAGCAGCATCAGCGGCTCCCCGGTCCGCGCGTCGGACAGGCAGATCAGCCCGGTCACGGTGGGCAGGCCGTGGGCGGGGTTGCCCGGAAACGAGGTGATCCACTTGATCAGCGCAAGCTCGGCGCTCCCGGCGGGCATGGCGCGAAAGTCGCCGAACGGCGGACTGTCGAGATACACCTTGGGCGGCATCGTCCACTCGCCGCGAGAGAAGCGCACGAACCCGTCGGCGACGCTCTCGATCGCGGCCGGCAGGTCGATGGCCGCCAGGACCGATTCGTGGTCGACAACCGGGATCTCGGGCACTCGGTGCCACGATACGCTGACGGCATGAACCGCCGCCCACGACTCGAGATCGTCGCGCCGGGCGCCTCTCCCGCGGAGGCCGCCGCCGTGGTGGCGGCGCTGGAGCGGTTCATGCGCGATACGGCTCCTTCGCCCGTCGCGCCGAGGGACCCCGGCGATCCCTGGCAGCTAACCGCCCGCAGCGAGGCGGTCGGCGAGGAGACCAGCCTCACCCCGTGGGGCGACCCCGATCCGTGGAGAGGCTGAGCTCGAGCGCTCGGGGTCGAGAGCGGCCAGCTCTACCCCGGTGTCCGGCCCCCGTCGTGCGGCGGTACCGACCCGCTGGGAGGTGCCAGCCCGCCGGTTGCGAAAGACTCCGGCGTGGGCCTGCGGCCCAGAGTCCAGCGTGGGCCTGCGGCCCGCCTCCGGCGCGGGCCTCGCGCCCGGTTCCGATGCCGGCGGCCGGGGCCGCTCGGCTGAACGTCCACCGCCCAGCCTAATCTCCTGAATTCGAACCGGCTTTTGCTACATTCAGTCGCCCGCCCCTCCGCTCCCTGAAGGAGTGACGCTTTCCATGGAGCCGACGTCCGCTCCGGAGACGACTAGACGAGGCCGAGGCTCGCTCGAGAGTCCGGAGGTCCACGAGGACGTCCCCGGGCACGTGATCCCGATCCTCGAGCGCGAGTTCGACGACTTCGACACGCAGGCGGCCCGCTTCATGCGCGGGGAGGCCGACCCCGATCAGTTCGTCGGCTTCCGCCTCCGCCAGGGCGTCTACGGCCAGCGCCAGCCCGACGTTCAGATGATCCGGGTCAAGCTCCCGTTCGGTGGGGTGACCCCCGAGCAGCTCGAAGCGTTTGCTGAAGTCGCCGAGCGCTTCACCCCGCTGCAGAGGGGACACATCACCACTCGCCAGAACATCCAGTACCACCACGTGCCGCTTCCGGAGGCCGCCGAGGCGATCCGCCTCCTGTCCCAGGCCGGGCTTTCCACCCGCGAGGCGTGCGGGAACACCGTGCGCAACGTCACGGGCGATCCGTGGGCCGGCGTGTGCGAGGGCGAGCTCTTCGACCTCACCCCCTACGCGGGTGCCTTCGTGCGCTACTTCGTGCGCCACGACATCTGCCAGCTGCTCCCGCGCAAGTTCAAGGTCGCGTTCACCGCCACCGACGAGGACCGGTCGATCACCCTGATCCACGACCTCGGCTTCCTGCCCAGGGTCCGCGAGATCGACGGTCGCCAGGTGCGCGGCGTCGAGATCCGCACCGGCGGCGGCACCTCGATCATGCCGCGGGTGGGGTACACGCTCTACGAGTTCGTCCCCGTCGACGACGGCGAGTACCTCAAGGTCTCCGAGGCCGTCCTGCGCATCTTCGATCGCCAGGAGGATCTGCGCGCCAACCGCCAGCGGGCGCGGATCAAGTTCATGATCGACCGCGTCGGAATCGACGAGTTCCGCCGCCAGGTGGACGAGGAGCTCACGGGCGAGTGGGTCGGCGAACGCGACTTCGATCCCGAGCCGATCCTGTTCCTGGACGACGAGCAGGCGCACGCGTCGCCGCCGCTCTCGGGCCTCGCCACTCCCAACGGCGACCGCAGCGAGTTCGACCGGTTCATCGACGGGAACGTGCGCCCCCAGCGCCAGGAGGGCTTCTGCACGGTCGAGGTCAAGGTCCGCCGCGGCGATCTGACCCCCGAGCAGTTCCGGGGCCTGGCCGCGGTCATGCGCGACTACACCGGGGGCTACGCGCGTATGAGCGTGCAGCAGAACCTGGTGCTGCGCTGGGTGCGCGACGAGGCCGTCTACGAGGTCTGGCAGCGACTGTCGGACCTGGGCCTCGGTGAGCCCGGCGCGCACGAGGTCACCGACGTCGTCAGCTGCCCGGGCACCGACAGTTGCAAGCTCGGGATCACCAGCTCGATGGGCCTCAACCAGGCGGTCCACGAGCGCCTGCAACAGATGCAGATCACCGATCCCCTGACCCGGCAGATCCATATCAAGATGAGCGGCTGCCCGAACGGCTGCGCCCAGCACCACATCGCCAACATCGGCTTCTACGGCGCGTCGATGAAGGTCGGAGATCGGCACCTGCCCGCGTACATCGCCCACGTCGGCGGCAGCTACGAGAATGGCGACGTGCGCATGGGCAAGCGCCTGAAGTCGCGCCTTCCGGCCAAGCGCGTCCCCGACGCACTGGAGCGCTGGATCCGCTTCTATGAGTCCGAGCGCCAGGACGGCGAGGGCTTCAACGCGTTCGCCGAGCGTGTGGGCGAGAGGGAGTTCGAGGCCCAGGTCTCCGACCTGGCCATGCCCGTGGAGTTCACGATCGAGAACATGATGCACTTCGTCGATTGGAGCCGGACGGAGCCCTACAAGGTCGAGCGAGGGGAGGGCGAATGCGCAATCTGACTGCAGCCCGGCGCGAGGCGACCATGACGCCGCCCGCCGGTCCCGACTGGAGCTCGGAGCTGGAGACCGGCTCGGCCCAGGAGATCATCGCCGAGTTCGTCGCGCGCTTTCACCCGCGCATGGCGCTGGCCTGCTCCTTCCAGAAGGAGGAGTCCGTCCTGCTCGACATGCTGCTGAACATCGAGCCGGCGGCCCGCGTATTCACCATCGACACCGGGGTGTTGTTCCCCGAGACGCGCGACACCTGGCGCGAGGTCGAGCGCCGTTACGGGATCGAGATCGAGGTCTACGACGCGCTGCCCGACGACGGCGGGACCTGGACCGTGGCCCGCTGCTGCAGCGACCGGAAGGTCGAGGCGCTGGACACAGCCCTGACCGGGCTCGACGCGTGGATGACCGGCCTGCGCCGGGAACAGGCGCCCACCCGGTCCCGGGCCCCCAAGGTGGGCTGGGACGCGGCGCACGGCCTGTGGAAGGCGAATCCCCTCGCGGACTGGACCGAGTCCGCCGTGTGGGACTACATCGCCGAACACGACCTGCCCTACCACCCCCTCCACGACGAGGGATACGCATCGATCGGGTGCGCGCCGTGCACGCGGCCGGGAACGGGGCGCGAAGGGCGCTGGGCAGGCACCGACAAGACCGAGTGCGGTCTGCACGTAACGCCGGTCAACGGCGACATCGCGGTGCCGGCGACGGCGCTGCGAGCCGCTTCGTGAGCGCACGGAAAGTCCCCGGGTCCCCCCAACTGCTCGGATAACCTAGCCCCGGAATGGATCCACTGATCGTCCTCTTCGGGCTGGGCGTAGGGATATTGGTGGGTACCACCGGGATGGGTGGCGGCTCGCTGATGACCCCCGCCCTCATCCTCGTGTTCGGGATCCAGCCCGTCGTCGCCATCGGGACCGACCTGGTCTATGGAGCGGTGACCAAGACGCTCGGGGGCTGGCGCCACCTGCGCCAGGGGACCGTCAACGTTCCGCTCGTCGCCTGGCTCGCGGTGGGTAGCGTCCCCGGGGCGATCGCGGGCGTGCTCTCGCTCAACGCCCTGCGGTCGGCGTACGGCGGCAAGAACTTCGACTCCGCCGTGCTGGTGGCGGTCGCCGCCGCGCTGCTGCTCGTGGCCACCGCGGTGCTCGTGCGCGTTCTCGTGCTCCCCAGGCTGGTCGCGCGGGAGCGCGACACACTCGTGGTCGGGCGCCGCGAGAAGGCCATGGCGGTCCCGTTCGGACTCGCGATCGGGTTCGTGCTCGCCGTCACCTCCGCCGGGAGCGGATCGCTGATCGCCGTCGGCCTGATCCTCCTCTACCGGCTCAAGCCGCGGGGAGTGGTCGGAACCGACGTGGTTCACGCCGCCATCCTGCTGTGGGTGGCGGGGTTCCTGCACATCCTCAGCGGCAACGTCGACTTCGGCCTGGCCGCGAATATCCTGATCGGGTCTCTCCCCGGGGTGTGGATCGGCGCGGGCCTGTCGGCGCGGCTGCCCGAGAACGCGCTCCGCCCCGCCCTCGCTATCGTGTTGGTGGCCTCCGGACTGGCGTTGCTGTCCAAGTCAGGCGCCAATATTCCGCCCGTCTGGATATTCGGCGGGCCGCTGGCTTTGGCCGCGTTCGTTACCCCGCTGCTGGTCCGCCGAGCGGCCCGGGACCGCGCCGCGAACCCCGTTTCCCGAACTCTGACTCCGCGCCCAACGCCCCCTTCGAGCCTATGAGCGTCGCCGTCCGCCGCCAGCTGAGCCACCTCGATTCGCTCGAGTCCGAATCCATCCACATCATGCGCGAGGTCGCCGCCGAGCTCGAGCGCCCGGTCCTGCTCTTCTCCGGGGGCAAGGACTCGGCGGTGTTGCTGCGCTTGGCGGAGAAGGCGTTCCGGCCGGGGCGATTCCCGTTCCCGATCATGCACGTGGACACCGGGCACAACTTCCCCGAGGTCATCGAGTTCCGCGACCGGCGGGTGGCCGAGCTGGGTGAACGCCTGATCATCGCCTCGGTCCAGGACTCGATCGACCGTGGCCGGGCGGTGGAGGAGACCGGTCCCCGGGCCACGCGCAACCGCCTGCAGACGGTGACACTCCTCGATGCCATAGCCGAGCACGGTTTCGACGCCGCCTTCGGAGGGGCGCGGCGCGACGAGGAGCGCGCGCGGGCAAAGGAGCGGGTGTTCTCGTTCCGCGACGAGTTCGGCCAGTGGGACCCCCGCGCCCAGCGCCCGGAGGTGTGGAACCTGTACAACGGGCGTGTCCGTCCGGGCGAGCACGTGCGCGTGTTCCCGCTGTCCAACTGGACCGAGCTCGACGTGTGGGAGTACATCGCGCGCGAGGACCTCGACCTCCCCCCGATCTACTTCGCTCACGAGCGAGACGTCTTCCAGCGCGACGGGATGCTCTATGCCCACAGCCCCTTCGTTGCGCTCGCCAACGGAGAGGTCCCCTTCCGCGAATGGGTGCGCTACCGAACGGTGGGCGACATGACCTGCACCGGCGGCGTGCGTTCGCGCGCGACGACGCTGGCGGAGGTGGTCGCCGAGATCGCCGCCACCCGCATCACCGAGCGCGGGGAGACACGGGCCGACGACCGCTTCTCCGAAGCCGCCATGGAGGACCGCAAGAAGATGGGCTACTTCTGATGGAAGGCTTCCCCATCAGCTCGAACGGCGCTCGCCCGGCGACATTGGCGGAGCCGTCGGCGCCGCCCGGGCTCTCGGGCCGAGGGCTGTTGCGCTTCACCACCGCGGGATCGGTGGACGACGGCAAGAGCACCCTGATCGGACGACTGCTGGTCGACTCGCGCCAGGTGGCCGATGATCAGCTCGCCCAAGTGGAGGAGGCGAGCCGCCGGCGGTCCATGGACGGGGCGCTGGACCTCTCGCTCCTCACGGACGGGCTGCGCGCGGAGCGCGAGCAGGGCATCACGATCGACGTCGCCTACCGCTACTTCACCACGCAGCGCCGGTTCATCCTGGCCGACGTACCCGGGCACCGCGAGTACACGCGCAACATGGTCACCGGAGCGTCCACCGCGGACCTCTCGATCGTTCTCGTCGACGTCCATCGCGGAGTGGTGGAGCAGTCCCGCCGCCACGCCTACATCACCTCTCTGCTGGGGATTCCGCACCTGGTCGTGGCGGTCAACAAGATGGACCTCGTCGACTACGACCAGGCCGCGTTCGCGTCGGTGGTCGACACGTTCGAGGAGTTCGCCGCGGGCCTGCCGGTCGCAGACCGGCTCTTCATCCCGGTGTCCGCGTTGCACGGCGACAACGTGGTGGCCCGCTCGGAGCGCATGCCGTGGTACGACGGCCCCACCCTGCTCGAGCACCTCGAGCAGGTCGAGCTGAGCCATGAGCATCCGGAGCGCGTTTCCGCGCGACTGCCGGTTCAGTGGATCATCCGCGCGCCCAACGGCGAGCCGAACGTCAACCACCGGGGCTATGCCGGCCAGCTCGCCAGCGGCGTGCTGCGCACCGGGGAGGAAGTCGTGCTGACACCGTCGGGCCGGCGCACCCGGATCGCGCGCATCGAGACCAGCGACGGGCCGATCGAGGAAGCAGTGGCGCCCCAGTCGGTGTCGGTAGTCCTCGAGGACGACCTCGACGTGGGTCGGGGAGAGATGATCTCGCGGGTCGACGATCCCCCGACCGTGGCCGCCGAGCTCGAGGCCGATGTGTGCTGGATGTCGGTCCACCCGCTCGAGGCAGGACGCCGCTATCTGATCAAGAACAGCACGCGTACTGTCTCCGCGCTTGTGGCCGAGGTCGTCCACTGCATGGACATCCACACCCTGCGCCCCGTGCCGGATAGCTCATCGCTCGAGCTCAACGACATCGGACGCGTGCGGCTGCGCACCACGGCCCCCCTCGCCTTCGACACCTACCGTGCCAACCGGGGCACGGGGAGCTTCATCCTCATCGACGAGACGAGCAACGACACGGTTGCCGCCGGCATGATCGTCGGCGCCCCGGCGCCGGCCCAGCCGTAGTCGCGAGCGTCTCCGGCGCCGGCCCAGCCCTAGTCGCGAGCGTCCGCGGCGCCGGCCCAGCCCTAGTCGCGAGCGTCCCCGGCGCCCGGCCCGGCCGTATCCCCGAGCGTCCCCGGCGCCGCACCAAACCCGCCCGAACCCGGTTTCGCCGGGCCGCAACTCCACCGGCAGCCCGCCCGCCAGCGCGGCCCGGGCACTAATCTGCGTGCGCCATGTTCTCCAAGGTCCTGGTCGCCAACCGCGGCGAAATCGCCATCCGCGTGATCCGCGCGCTGGAGGAGCTCGGAGTGGTCAGCGTGGCCGTCTACTCGGAGCTCGACCGCGAGGCCCCACACGTCTCGCGGGCCGATGAGGCCTACCTCCTCGGAGGCCCGGCCCCGGCCGAGTCCTACCTGAACATCGAGCGCCTGCTCGACGTCGCCGCCCAATCGGGAGCGCAGGCGATTCACCCGGGCTATGGCTTCCTGGCCGAGAACCCGCGCTTCGCCCGCGCCTGCGAGGAGGCCGGCGTGGTCTTCATCGGACCGTCCGCGCAGGCCATCGAGGCCATGGGCTCCAAGACCCGCGCCCGCGAGCTGATGTCGGCCGCCGGAGTCCCGATCGTCCCCGGCACGACCGACGCGGTCGAGAGTGTCGAGCGCGCCCGCGAGATCGTGGCCGAGCAGATCGGCTACCCGGTCGCCGTCAAGGCGGCGGGGGGCGGAGGAGGCAAGGGGTTTCGGGTCGCGCTGACCGACGAGGACCTCGAGTCGGCGTTCGAGGGCGCCGCGCGCGAGGGCGAGAAGTTCTTCTCGGATGCCACCGTCTATCTGGAGCGCTACCTCCCTGACCCCCGCCACGTCGAGGTCCAGATCCTGGCCGACGCCCACGGCAACGTCGTCCACCTGGGCGAGCGCGACTGCTCGATCCAGCGCCGACACCAGAAGCTGATCGAGGAATCCCCGGCGCCGCCGTGGATCGTGGACGAGTCCATGCGCGAACGCATCGGAGCCATCGCCGTGGAGGCCGCCCGAGCCGTCGACTACCGCGGAGCGGGCACGATCGAGGGACTGCTCGTCGCGGCGGGCGGCGGTGACGGGAAGAACGGCGGCGCCCAGAGCTCCGAGTACTACTTCCTGGAGATGAACACGCGCGTCCAGGTCGAGCACTGCGTCACCGAGATGACGACGGGCATCGACATCGTCAAGGAAGGCATCCACGTGGCGGCGGGCGAACCGCTGTCGTTCTCGCAGGCCGATGTGGTGCTCCGCGGTCACGCGATCGAATGCCGCATCAATGCCGAGGACGCCTCGAAGAAGTTCGCCCCTGCGCCGGGCCGCATCACCGAGTACCGCGAGCCCGGGGGTCCGGGCGTGCGCGTCGATTCGGGCGTCCAGGCCGGGTCGGAGATCTCGCCGATGTACGACCCGATGGTGGCCAAGCTGATCGTCTGGGATCGAGATCGGGCGCAGGCCACCCGCCGCATGCTGCGCGCGCTCGGCGAGTACGAGATCGGGGGGCTCAAGACGCTGCTGCCCTTCCACCGCGCCCTGCTGGCGACCGAGCAGTGGGCGCGCGGCGAGACCTGCCGCGACCTGCTCGAGGATCGCGACTGGCTCAAGGCGCTGGCGTTCCCCAAGGCCGAGGCTCCAGAAGCACAGCCCGACGAGCCCCCCAAGCTCGAGCAGGAGTACACGGTCGAGGTGTCGGGACGACGATTCGACGTGCGCGTGATCGGCCCGCCCGCTGGCACCTCCAACGGGGTCGCGGGTCCGGGGCCCGGGGCCCGGCTCACGCAGTCGGCTGCGGCCCCCAAGCCCCGGCGTCGCGACCGGGCTGCGGGCGGAGCCGCCGGTGGTGGGGGGGCCGATGCGCTCATCTCCCCGATCCAGGGCACCATTTTGAAGGTCGCCGTGGAGCGGGGCGCGACGGTGGCCGAGGGAGCCCTTATCGCCGTCGTCGAGGCGATGAAGATGGAGAACGAGATCGTCGCGCACAAGGCGGGCACCGTCGCGGAGCTCCCTATTTCCGCCGGCGCGTCCGTATCCACGGGCGACACGCTGGCGGTGATCAGCTCGGACGGAGCCGCTTCCGAGTAGTTCGGATCGGGCGTGACCCACCACTCGGGATCCAGACTGCTATGACGCCACGCGCGTGGCTGGCCGAACTCAGCGAAGCCGAGGCGGTCGCGCGCCTCCTGGTCGAGTTCCGCAATCACATCGGGGCCACGCGCCCCTCGGACAATGCGGTCCTTGCGGGCGTGGAGCGGCTGATGGACGCCATGGAAGCCGAGTATCTGCTCGGTTGCGCGGACGACGATTCCCCGCCGGCGGGCGTGGCCCAGCTTCGCTACCGGTTCGGCATCTGGAGGGCGGCTCCGGACTGCTGGCTCGAAGACTTGTTCGTATCCGAGTCGGCGCGGGGCCGGGGAGTCGGAGGCGCGCTCGTCGAGGCCGCGCTCGAGCGGGCCCGGATCCGCGGCTGCCGGCGGATCGAGCTCGACGTCAACGAGGCGAACGTCGCCGCGCTCGCCCTGTACGAGCGCTTCGGGTTCTCAGCTCACACCAAGCACGGCGCCGGACGCGACCTCTTCCTGGGCCGCTCGCTCGAGCCGCGTGAGCCCTAGCGGATCTACGCCGCGCCCAGGAGCTTGACCGCCTCGCGCAGGTTGGGCACCTCGGCGGTCGGCTTGCGCTGGTTGGACTCGAGCTTCTCCTTGCGCCGGTTGACCCAGATGACCGGAACCTTCATCTTCACGCACGGCTCGACGTCGTGGTAATAGCTGGCCGCGACGTGTACCCATCCCTTCTTGCCGCCGATACGCCGCGCGGCCTCGGTGAAGTGGGCCGGGTCGGGCTTGTATGACCGCACCTGCTGGGCGGTCACCACCAGGTCGAAGTCGATCGGGATGTGACGCCGCGTCTGTCCCAAGAGCTTGTCGTCGATGTTCGAGACGAGGCCGACGGGGTACTTCTTGGAGATCTTGTCCAGCGCCGACTTCGTCTCGCGAAACGGCTTCCAGCGCTGAACCGAGTCGGGCAGGAAACCGGAGCGCGATGGCTCTAGCGGCCAGTTCAGGCGCTTGGAGATCTCGACCGCGGTGCGCCGCAGGACCTCGGCGTAGAGCTCGTACGAACCGGCCTCGATCTCCCGCTCGATCTCGTGAAAGAGGGGAATCAGCTCGTCGCGTTCGATTGTGAAACCGTCCCTGGCCGCCTCCTCGGAGAAGGCCTCGTAGATCCCGGTCTCCCAGTCGATCAGGGTCCCGTAGACGTCGAAGGTGACGAATGAGGGCTTGGCTGGCAGCGGCATGGCGAGCGGGCATTATGGACCTTCGGCTAGAGTCAGCGCCCGCTCATGGACCTCCTGGAGTACCAGGGAAAGCAGCTCTTCGCCCGCCACGGCGTCCCGGTTCCCGACGGCCGACCCGCCTCCACGGTGGAGGAGGCGGTGGCAGCCGCCGACCAAATCGGCTACCCGTGCGCCGTCAAGGCCCAGGTCCAGATCGGCGGGCGGGGAAAGCTCGGCGGCATCCGCATCGCGGCGAATCGCGAGGAGGCTCGCGACCATGCCACGGCGATCCTGGGCATGGACATCCGCGGCCTGACCGTGCACGAGCTGTGGCTCGAGCGCGCGTCCGAGATCGACGCCGAGTACTACGCCTCGATCGTCTTCGATCGCACCGCGCGAGCTCCCCTGGTGATGCTCTCGACCAAGGGCGGGATGGACATAGAACAGGTCGCTGACGAGGATCCGGAGGCGATCGCCTCGCTGCACGTCGACCCGCTGCTCGGGTTCCAGGACTTTCACGGCCGGCGGCTCGCGTTCGAGGCGGGAGTGGCTGCCGACGTGGTCCGGCCCGTCGCCGAGGTGCTGGCCAAGCTGTATGAGACGTTTATCTCCGAGGAGGCGATGCTCGTCGAGGTCAACCCCCTGATCGTCACCCCGGGCACCGCCGGCGAAACGGCTGGCCGCCAGGTCCGCGCGCTCGATGCCAAGGTGACGCTCGATGACAATTCGCTCTTCCGTCACCCGGACAACGCCTCGCTGCGCGACACCTCCGCCGAGGATCCTCAGGAGCAGATGGCGCGCGAGCGCGGGCTGATCTACGTCAAGCTCGATGGGGACATAGGCATCCTGGGCAACGGCGCCGGCCTGGTCATGTCGACCCTGGACGTCGTCGCCCAGGCGGGAGGACGCCCGGCCAACTTCCTGGACGCCGGCGGCGGATCCAAGGCCGACGCGATCACCAGCGCCGTCGAGGTCATCCTCTCCGACCCGAAGGTCAAGGCCGTCCTGTTCAACATCTTCGGAGGCATCACCCGCGGCGACGAGGTGGCACGGGGGCTGATCGAGGCGTTCCATCAGATCCAGCCTCAGGTGCCGTTCGTCGTGCGGCTCGAAGGCACCAACGACGCCGAGGGCCGCCGTCTGCTGGCCGAGGCGAACCTGCCCAACGTCCATACCGCTTCGACCATGAACGAGGCGGCCGAGCGCGTGGTAGAGCTCGCTCGCGAATCGATGGCCGGGGCGGCGCGGTGATCACCGCGCCGAGACCGGTCTGGCCCTCGACCGCGGCCCGGGGCCACTCGTGAGCGTCCTGGTGGACCGCAGCACGAAGCTGTGCGTGGCCGGCATCACCGGGCGCGAAGGCAGTTTCCACGCCGCCAACAATCGCCGCTACGGGACAAACCTGGTCGCGGGCGTCACTCCCGGCAAGGGTGGTCAGGACGCCGACGGCGTGCCGGTGTTCGACACCTTTCACGAAGCGGTGCTGGCGACCGGAGCCAACACCGCGATGATCTTCGTGCCGCCTCGCTTCGCGGCCGACTCCATTCTCGAGGCCCACGACGCCGGGATCGCGACCATCGTCGCGATTACGGAGGGGATCCCGGCGCACGATGAGCTGCGCGTGTCCGCGCATCTGCGTCGCACCCCGAGTGTTCGCTTGATTGGTCCCAACTGTCCCGGGGTGTTGTCTCCCGGCAAGGCGAACGTGGGAATCATCCCGGCCGCGTTCTTCCGCGAGGGCAACGTCGGGGTCGTCTCGCGCTCGGGCACCCTGACCTACCAGATCGGCAGCGAGCTCGCTCAGCGCGGCCTGGGCAACTCGTCGATCGTGGGGATCGGCGGCGACCCCGTGCCCGGCTCGAGCTTCGTGGACATCATCGCCCTGTTCGAAGAGGACCCCGAGACCGAGCTGGTTGTGATGGCGGGCGAGATCGGGGGGGAGGCTGAGGAGCAGGCCGCTGCCTACATCGCCGAGCATGTCTCCAAGCCCGTGGTCGGCTACATCGCCGGCTTCACCGCGCCACCGGGCAAGACCATGGGCCATGCGGGCGCGATCGTCTCGGGCTCCAAGGGCACCGCGGCCGCCAAGGCCGAGGCGCTCGAGTCACACGGCGTCCGCGTGGGGCGCACGCCGAGTGAAGTGGCGGACGTCGCAGTGCAGCTGCTCGGCGGCTGAGGCCCGCTGAGCGCAGCGCCCGCCCCCGCTCGGGCCGCCCCGCTCGGGCTGTCCGGCGGAGGTGCGAATGCCGCCACGGCGGGTGTTACCCTTGCTTCCCGGAGCACCGACGCTCCGAGACGGAAGGGGGGAGCAGCTTCCGATATGCGACCGGGACGGGCGCAGGTCACATGAGCGAGACCTACGGCAGGCCATCAAGCGGCCGCGCAGGCCTTCGTGATCAAGCCGGCCGGGCGGGCAATGGCCTCGGGGACAGCCGAAGGGACGTCGCGGCCACCCTGAGTGCGCTCGAGGAGAAGTTGAGAGCGCTCGAGCAGGAGCTCTCCGGCGCGGACATGGAGAGCGATCCGGGACGAGTCGAACCGCCGCCGCGCGATGCCGTGCCGCCCGCGTCCACGGTCACGCCGCCCCCGCCTCGACCACCGCACGATCGCCTCCCGCCCCGGCCTCGACCACCGCACGATCGCCTCCCGCCGCCGCCTCCCCTGCCGCAGCCGTCCCCCCTGCCGCACTCCTCGGAGGAGCTCGCCCGCGTCGTCGCCGAAGCCCGCGCGCGTATGAGCGAGCTGCGCACTCAGGTGCACGACCTGCTTCGGTTCCGCGAGCAGCTGCGCGGCTCGGCCCAGGAGCTGATCGCCGATTACCGAAGCGTGCTCGACGGCGATGCAGCAGCTCCGCCGACCGGCTTACCCGAGGTTCCGGACGGGTCCGGGCCCGTCCGGTTGCTGCTCGATGCCGGTCCGTTTACCGACCTGGCCACGCTGGCCAGCTTCGAACAGGCGCTGGGACGTATTCCCGAGATGCAGGACGTCTACGTGCGCTCATTTCAGGACGCCCGCGCGAGCGTCGAGCTGACCCTGAGCGGGCCGGCACCACTGGTCGACCGGATGCGCGCCGTGGCCGCACACGGCTTTACGGTGACCGATGTCTCTCACGACCGGCTGTCGATCGAGCTCGAACCCGCGCCCCCGGGCCCCTGGGCGTCCTGACCGTGACCGACCAGCCCGGCTACGCGGCGATGGCCGTCCGCGCCCGGTCGAGGTGACGCTAGGGGCCAGCTTCTCATCGGCGGTCGCGGCTTGGCCGTTCATCGCGGTGGGGGTAGCGCTGGCCGTCGGTGCGCTGCTCGCGCTGGGCTGGCGCCGGGTCCGGCCACGATCCCGAGCCGAGCCAAAGCGCAACCGCGCCGAGAGCGCCTTCACCCACCGTGCGCCGCCCGAGCCGGCCGCTCCCGACGCGCCCGAGCCGGCGGCTCCCGACGCGGCCGAGCCGGCCGCTCCCGGCGCGCCCGAGCGACCGGTGCACGACCCGACCGAGCCGGCCGTGGCCAACGGCCCCGACCCGACCGCGCGCGAGGCGTTGGCGCTCGCGCTCCGCCACGGCGTGCCTTTTGCCGGGTTGCGGGGCTTCGAGGCTAATCCCCTTCTGTTCGCCTACCTGCCGCGCGGGATAGCGCTGGCCGAACGCGCGGTCCCAGTGTTGCTGATTGACGACCACCTGAAGGTCGCCAGCGCCACGCCGCATCCCGATCTGCGCGTCGTCCGTGAACGCTTCCCGTTGCTAACCGTCGACGTGGTCGTGTCGCCGGCCACCGAAGTGGACCTCGTCCTCGCCCACGCCCTGCGCCAAGGGTGAGCATTGGCGCCGCTCGCGCCGAGCCCGAGCTTCTACCGCCGCCTGGCGCGTCATGCCGGGCTGCCGTTCGTGACCCTCGACCCGGCGCGCTCCCACGACCCCGACTTTCAGTCGGTCAACCGCCTGGCCGCCGAGCTGCTCTCCGAGCCGACTGCCCGCCGGCACCGGATGATCGCCCTCGCCTACCGTGACGGCGTGGTCACCGTCGCTGCGCCCGACCCCTTCGATCCCCTCGTGCGGGAGATAGCCGCCCTGTCGACCCGGCGCGAGGTGCGTGTCGTGCTCACCAGCGAGCACGATCTCGCGGTGGCCCTCGATCGCGTCTTCGGCCCTGGCCCGGAGTAGGTCTCCCCGGCCGGGAGACCTCGCGCGCCCGGAGCCGCGTAAGCTGGAGCGATGGCCGTCACCAACACGATCTCCTTTGCGCGGGGCGCTCCTTCTCTGGACATCATCGACGTCGAGGGTCTGAGAGAGGCCGCCGAGCGCGCCCTCACCGACGACCCCGCTGGGACTACGGCCTACGGAACATCGATCGGCTACCCGCCGCTACGCGAGTGGATCGCCGAGCACCATGACGTCGAACGGGCGCAGGTGCTGGTGACCAACGGCTCGATGCAGGCGGACGCCTTCCTGTTCGACAACCTGGTCAGGGAGGGAGACGCGGTGGTGGTTGAACGCCCAACCTACGACCGCACGCTGCTCGCCCTCCGTCAGCGCGGCGCGGACGTTCGGATGGTCGAGCTCGAGCCTGACGGTATCGACGTCGACGCGCTCGAGCGTCTGCTGCAGGAAGGGCTCCGCCCCCGGCTTGCGCACATCATCCCGAACTTCCAGAACCCCGCCGGATACACGCTGTCGCGCGCCAAGCGCGACGCACTGCTCGCCCTGGCCCGCGCGCACGAGTTCGTCATCTTCGAGGACGACCCGTACGTGGCGCTGCGCTTCTCGGGCGAGAAGCTGCCCACCATGCTCTCGCTCGACCGCGACGAGCTCGTCGTGTACGCGTCGTCGTTCTCGAAGACCGTCTGCCCGGGCATCCGGGTCGGCTATCTCGTCGGCCCGAGCCCGACCATCGCAGCGATCGCCAAGGCGGCGACGAACACCTACATATCGCCCAACATGGTCGCCGAGTCGATCGTGTATCAGTTCTGCCGCAGCGGAGCACTCGAGCGGTCGATCGCCACGGTCAAGCAGGCGCTGGAGGAGCGGGCCCGAGCGCTCGCCGCTGCGCTCGAGCGCGAGCTACCCGACGCCCGCTTTGTCGCTCCCGAGGGCGGCTACTTCATGTGGGTCACCCTCCCGGAGGGAACCGATGTGAACACGCTGCTGGAGCGGGCAACCGAACGCGGAGTGATCTTCGTCAAGGGCTCGGACTTCCTCCTCGACGGAGGACACAACACGCTTCGCCTGGCCTACTCGGGCGTAACACCCGAGGAGATCGACGAGGGGGTCACGCGCCTGGCCGGCGCGGTGCGGTCGCTGGGCGGAGCGGCGGCCGCGGCGTAGCTGCCGCTAGCGCCCATAGCGCTCACGCCCGAGCACCAGCTGGTCGGGCAGCGCGACGCGCACGGGCGGCGACGGATCGGCGACCACTGAGACGGTCTCGGCCACGCTGCGGGTGACGCTGCGCAGGCGCCCCTCGGCGTCCACCCTCACCTCCTCCTCGTCTCGTCCGGCGAGCACTCCCTCCAGCCCGGGCTCCAAACCAGCCTCGTTGAGGTAGCTGAGGACGTCCTCGGCTTCGTTCTCGAAGCGCAGCACCCGGACCGACGCGCCCACCTCCACGTCGGCGAGCGGGACACCCTGGACCCGGGTCCCGGCGACGATCGGATGCCCGTGCGGGCACGTGCTCGCGGTCCCGATCGCGGCCCGCATGCGCTCCTCCAGCACGGGCGACATCGCGTGCTCGAGCCGCTCGGCCTCTTCGTGCACCTCGTGCCAGGGGATGCCCAGTACGTCGGTGAGGAACCGCTCGATCAACCTATGCCGGCTCACGACTTCCTCGGCGTGACGCTCGCCCGCATCGGTGAAGGCGATCGCCTTGTCGGCGGAGCGGGTGATGTACCCGTCGCGCTCCAGCCGCCCGACCATCTCGTGGACGGTGGGGGCCGAGAGCTGCATCGCGCGGGCGACGTTCGCCCCGGTCAGCGGTAGGCCGGCCTCCTTGAGCCAGAACAGCGTCTGGAGGTACTCCTCCTCGGCTGGCGTTGCCTGCTCTTCGGACACTCCGCTGATCGTAGCCTGGTAGGCACGCTGGGTCGGCCCGCTGGGTCGGCCCGCGAGCTATACGATCGCCGCCGGCCCGCTTGCCCGGTGCCGGCCGCGAATGCCACCCCTCTCGCCTCCCATAGCCCCCCAACTCGCGCGGCCCCGCGCCGCGCTTCCTGACGATGCGGGATGGGCCTATGAGCCCAAGTGGGACGGGTTTCGGGCGATCGCGTTCGTGGACGGCGACCAGGTGCGGCTGCAGTCCCGCAACGGGCGCCCGCTGGAGCGCTACTTCCCCGAGCTGCGCTTCCCGCCCGGGAGCTACGTTCTCGACGGCGAGATCGTCATCCCCCGCGACGGTGGAGGTCAGGAGTTCAACCTCTTGCAGCAACGCATCCATCCCGCGGCGTCGCGTATCGAGCGCCTGGCCCGCGAGACCCCGGCCGTGTTCATGGCCTTCGACGTACTCGCGCGCGATGGCGTAGAACTGCTCGAGCGCCCGTTCGACGAGCGCCGCGCCGCGCTCGAGCAGCTGCTCGCCGATCTCGGCGTCCCCGCGAAACCCAGCGCGCGCGGGGCCGGGATCCTGCGGCTCACCCCCTGCGTCCGCGAACGCCAAGCCGCCGAGCACTGGCTCCACGACGCCGAGGGCGTGATCGCCAAACGGCTCGACGCCCCCTACCGCCCGGGCGAGCGCACCGGGATGGTGAAGGTCAAGCGGGTACGCACGATCGACTGCGTCGTGGTCGGGTGGCGCCCCGGCAAGGAGCCGGACACCGTGGGAGCGTTGATCCTCGGCCTCTACGACGACGACGGCCAGCTGCACGTCATCGGTCACAGCTCCGGGTTCACCGCCGCCCGAAAGCGTGAGCTCGTGGACGAGCTGCGTCCCTACGAGACCGGCCAGCGCGGGAGCGGCGAGGCCAGTCGCTGGACCCAGGGACGCGAGCTCGAGTGGATCGAGCTGCGCCCCGAGCTCGTCGTCGAGGTCAGCTTCGACCACGCCAGCGACGGACGCATCCGCCACGGGGCCAAGGTGCTGCGCTTCCGCGAGGACAAGCCACCAAGCGAGTGCCGCCTCGACCAGCTCCAGAGCTGAGTCGGGAGCGCGCGTCGCGGCGTTCGACGCACGCCTCGGAGCACGGGCCGCGCCGCTCGACGCACGCCTCCGATCCCCCGCCGCTGCTCGTCGCCCCCGATGCGTTCAAGGGCACCCTCGACGCGCCGCGCGTGGCGGCGGCCATCGGCCGCGGGGTGCGGCGGGCGGGGTTGCTAGAGCCCGACCTGTGCCCAGTGGCCGACGGCGGTGAGGGCACCCTCGACGTGCTGCTGGGCGCGCTGGGCGGAACCCGGCTCGCAGTCGAGGTATCCGACCCTCTCGGCCGTCCGGTGCTGGCCCACTTCGGGCTCCTGGAGGCGGACGGCGCCGGTGGCAAGGGCCCAACGGCGGTGGTCGAGGTCGCCGACGCCAGCGGCCTGGGCCGCGTGGCCGAGCACGAACGCGATCCGCTGGCGGCCTCGACCGAGGGGACCGGTCAGCTCATCGCGGCCGCGATAGAAGCGGGAGCGCGACACGTCCTGGTGGGCGCAGGCGGGAGCGCCACCACCGATGGAGGCGCCGGGGCGCTGGCGGCGCTCACCCGGGCGGGCGGACTCCGGGAGGCGTCGCTGACGGTCCTGTGTGACGTGCGGACGCCGTTCGAGCTGGCGGCCGAGCGCTTCGCCGCCCAGAAGGGCGCCCGCGATCCGGAGACGGTCCGGCGCCTGTCCCGGCGCCTGCGCCGCCAGGCGCGCTCGCTCCCCCGCGATCCGCGCGGCATCCCGATGACCGGCGCCGCCGGCGGCCTGGCCGGCGGGCTGTGGGCAGCCCTCGGCGCGCGCCTGGAGGCGGGCGCGCCCTTCGTCCTGCGCGCGCTCGACTTCGATCGGCGCCTGCGCCGGTCCCGGGCCGTCGTGGTCGGCGAGGGACGTTTGGATCGGGGCACGCTCGAGGGCAAGGCCCCGGGCGAGATCGCCGTCCGAGCCCGTCAGGGGGGCGTGCCCGCCCACGCCATCGTGGGCGTCAACGCCCTGGACGCCTTCGACGCGCGCCTGCTCGACCTCGGGCTGATCCTGGAAGCCGGCGACGAGGCGCAGCTCGAGCGAGCCGGGCGCGAGCTCTCCCAACGCCTGTGAGCGCTCGCGGGCGGCGCGCGCGCCACTAGGCTCGGAGCAACTCGAGATGGCGCAGTCATCACCTCCCCGCCCGCGCCGGGCCACGGTCATCGGAGCCGGATCGTTCGGGACCGCCGTGGCGGTGCTGCTCACGCGTGCCGGGTTGCGTACGACGCTCCAGGCCCGCGACCCCGAGCACGCACGGCGCCTGACGGCTGAGCGCCAGAACGCCGCCTACCTGCCCGGGGTGGAGCTCCCCCGCGAGCTGCGCCTGGCGACCGTCGAGGACGGAGTGGGACGTGCCGACTACGTATTTCTCGCCGTCCCCTCGAGCTCGTTCCCATCCGTGATCGAGGCGCTCGCCCCGGCGCTGGGCCGGCGCACGGCGGTCGTGTCGGTGGCCAAGGGGCTGGTCCCCCCCGACGGTCTGGCTCCCACGGTGGCTCTCGGCGCCCGCTTCGGAGCGGAACGCGTCGCGTGCTTGGGGGGACCGGCGCACGCCGAGGAGATGGTCCAGGCGGGCGCCGGCCTGGTCGCCGCCTCGTCCGATGAGAATCTCGCCGGGGCACTGGCCGCGATCTTCATCCGGGCGGGCGTCGTGTGCGAGAAGTCCAATGACCCGCTGGGTGTCGAGCTCGCGGGTGCGGCCAAGAACGCGGCCGCGCTGGCGGCCGGCGCGACCGAGGCCCAGGGGCTGAACGCCGCCGGAGCTGCGGCCGGACACATCTTCGCGGAGGTGTGGCGGTTCGCCGAGATGCAGGGCGCCCGGCCCGAGTCGATGATCGGCCTGGCCGGAACCGGAGACCTGGTGGCGACGGCCCTGGCCCCGCGCAGCCGCAACCGTAGGGCGGGCGAGCTGCTCGCTCAGGGCGTCCCCGCGGCGGAGATCCCGGCCCGCATCGGCCAGGCCGTCGAGGCCCTCGAGTCCGTTCCGCTGCTGGGACGGGCGCTGGAGGCGGCCGGCGTCCGGGCTCCGGTGACCGTGGGGCTGGGGCGCCTGATCTCGGGCGAGTTGCCGCTCGATGCTTGGGTGAGCCTGGTCCGCACCACGCTGCCCCCCTCGGCGCGCTGGCGCAGGCGCCTGAGGGGCCGTCGACCGGCCCGTCCGGGAGCGGGCTGGTTTGCCCGGCTGGCCGGCTGGCTGCGGCGGGCGTTCGGTCGCGCGCGCTAGCCGGTCCCAGTACCGAGCGCCCGACCGATCACGCCCGCCGGGTCACGGTCCGCTCTTCGGGCTTGGGCGGGCGACCTCGGTGGCCAGACCCGAAGCGATACGTAAGACCCGCGAAGGCCACGGTCCGAGTGACGGGACCGGCCGCGGACACCGGGCTGGCCGGAGCGGCGCTAACCGGCGCCGGCCCGCGCGACGCGGCGACCTCCACCGGCAGCGCCGGCAGGCCCACCGGAGTCAGGGCGCCGACCACGACCGCCGCCAGCCAGGCGGGCATGAGGGCGGCGACCGTGCGAATGACCCAGCGCACGCGCCGCGCCCGGCGGCCCGACTCGTCCACGAACACCGGGCGCTCAGTCTCCCGGCCGAGCGCACGCTCCCGAACCCCCTCCGCCGCCGTCCTTACCGCCATGACTCGATTGTCGGCCAGAACACCGCCCCCATCCAGCCATATCCACGGTTCCTTAGGCCGATCTTCGCGATCCCTAACAGGAGTAACCCGATCCTTAGGGAAAACCTGACCTCTTAGGGAAACCCTGCCGGCTCATCGAACCCCCGGGTGGATCCTGCCCGCTTCCCAACCGGGCCCACTGGGCAAACAACCTGTCTGAGATGCGCCGCCTCCTCCAGCGAGTCCCACTCCCGCTCACCGCCGCCGCGGCCCTGCGCGACCGCATCAGGCGACCACGGGCACACTGGGGCCTGCTCGCCTTCACGCTGATCATGCTCCTGGCCCTGCTGATCGTGCAGGGCATCACGACCAAGACCGTGGGCGCCAGCGGCACGCCGACCGCCAACGCCGCCCAGGCCCCGCTGGCCGGCTCGCGGCCGGTGCTGCAGGCGCAGGGCGCCCAGCTCGTCTCCTCCGATCCGGCCCCGGGCCGGCGCATCGCGCTGACCTTCGACGACGGCCCCGATCCCACCTGGACGCCGCAGATCATCGCGATCCTGCGTCATTACGGCGTGACCGCCACCTTCTTCGTGGTCGGCAGCCAGGTCGCGCTCCACCCCGACCTCGTCCGCGAGGAGCACAGCTTGGGCTACGAGATTGGCAACCACACGTTCACGCACGCCGACCTCTCCTCGATTCCGCTGTGGGAGCGCAGGCTGCAGCTCCAGATGACCGAGAGCGCGGTGGCCGGCGTCATCGGCATCCGGCCGCGGCTTCTCAGACCGCCGTACTCCGCCGACCCCGCCTCGCTCACCGCCACGCAGTACCACGCCCTGCTTCCCCTGGCCCAGGGCGGCTACCTGATCACGCTCGCCGATCTCACGACCGAGGACTGGGCCCGGCCGGGAGTGAGCACGATCGTGGCCAACGGCACTCCCCACGGACCCTCGGGCGGGATCGTGATGCTGCACGACGCGGGAGGCAACCGGTCCGAGACGGTGGCGGCGCTGAAGATCCTCATCCCGCGCCTGATCGCCCGGGGGTTTCACTTCGTGACCGTTTCCGATCTCGCGGGGCTCCCGCGCTCGCAGGCCGAGGTCCCCGCCAGCTACGGAACACGGCTTCGGGGCCACCTCCTGCTCGGAGGGCTGCTGGTCGCACGAGTCGCCACCACCCTGCTGAACATCGCCGTGATCGTCGTCGGCGCGCTCGTGGCCCTGCGCATGCTCGCGGTCCTGCTTCTGGCCCGGGCCCACGCCCGCCGCCGCCGGCTCGCCCAGGGCCAGCCCGACTTCACCCCACCGGTGTCGATCCTGGTCCCCGCCCACAACGAGGCGGTCGGAGTCGAGAAGGCGGTTCGCTCGCTCGCGGCCAGCGAGTACCCGCGCCCGGTCGAGGTGGTGGTCATCGACGACGGGTCCACGGACGCAACGGCGGACATAGTCGAGCGTCTGAGACTCGAGGGCGTGCGCGTCATCCGCCAAGCCAATGCGGGCAAGCACGCCGCGCTCAACCGCGGCATCGCGATGGTGTCCACCGACATCGTGGTGACGGTCGACGCCGACACCGTCTTCGAGCCCGAGACCCTGAAGCGGCTGGTTCAGGGCTTTCGCGACCCGTCGGTGGGAGCGGTGTCGGGCAACACGAAGGTCGGCAACCGGCGCGGGCTGCTCGGGCGCTGGCAGCACATCGAGTACGTGATGGGCTTCAACCTCGACCGGCGCTCCTACGAGGTGCTCAACTGCATGCCCACCGTGCCCGGCGCCATCGGAGCGTTCCGCCGCCGGGCGCTGGAAGCGGTGGGCGGAATCTCGGGCGCCACCCTGGCCGAGGACACCGACATCACGATGGCCATCGGCCGTCACCGCTGGCGCGCCGTGTACGTCGAGGACGCGCGGGCCTGGACCGAGGCGCCGGAGACGCTGGGCCAGCTCTGGCGCCAGCGCTACCGCTGGGCGTACGGGACGATCCAGTCGATCTGGAAGCACAAGGGCGCCATCCGCGATCCCGCCCCGTCCCCCATCGGCCGCCGCGCGCTCCCCTACCTCGCCCTGTTCCAGGTAATCCTCCCGGTCCTGGCGCCGGTCATCGACCTGTTCGCCGTCTACGGGCTCCTGTTCCTCAACCCGCTGACCGTCCTGTACTACTGGGGCGGCTTCAACCTCCTCCAGCTCGTGCTCGCGGTCTACGCCTTCCGCCTGGATGGCGAGTCACTGCGCCCGCTCTGGTCGCTGCCGTTACAACAATTCGTCTACCGCCAGCTCATGTACCTGGTGGTGATCGAGTCGATAATCAGCGCCCTGCTGGGGAGCCGCCTGCGCTGGGGCCACCTCGAGCGCACCGGGCACGTCGAGATCGCGCAGTAAGAGAAAGGGCTCCGCCCCGCAAGGGGGCTTCGCCTGGCATCGAGCGCCTCGGCGGCGAGTCGTGATGTCAATGTCGACCGCGCTAACGCCCGCCCCGCTCGGCCAGCGTCGTCACGACTGCCTCGTACACACCGGCTCCATACCCCTGCTCGGTCACCCGGACGTTCGCCACCCGCGCGATCGCCTCGGCCATGGTGGGGTCGTGCTCCAGGCCGTTGGCCACCAGCCAGAAGCGGTCGACGAGCGCGGCCGTGCCCAGGTCCTCGCGGGAGTCGCCGATCGCGATCGCCTCCTCGCGGGCGTAGCCCCGAGCGCGCAGGTGGCGGGCCACCGCGCCCGCCTTGGAGGCCGCGGCGGGGATCAGGTGGTAGCCGCGCACCTGCTCGAGGTCCGCGAGCGCCGGTGAGCGCGTGCGCACCACGCCGTTGTCGACCAGGCGCAGATGACCCATCCCGGCCTCGCGGAGCACTTCGTCGGCTTCCACGGCGTCCACCAGGCCCCGAAACAGATGCGACACCGCTCGATCGCGGTCCCAGGGGTCGTGGTACTCGAGGCGGCCCGCGTAGCGCTCGAGCAGGAGGGCGGGGGCGGCCGAGTCCGTGATCTGCTCATGCACGTTGCGCTCACCCGGCTGCAGCTCGCCGGTGAGCCAGACCTCCTCGCCATCGAGGACCAGCACCGAGCCCGCTTCGTAGATGAACGACCGCTGGCCGATCAGCCGGGCCCCCTCGGCCACCTGCGCGCGCCGCCGCCCGGACATCAGGACCACCTCGACGCCTGCGCGCAGGCAGGCTTCGAGCGCGCGCACTCCCAGCAGGGAGACGTTGCCCTCTCCGTCGTGCAACAACGAGGCTCCCCGGCCGAGCAGGGTGCTATCGAGGTCCAGGTACAGGCAGCGAAGCGGGGACACGACAGGGAGCGGAGCGGAGACACGATCTCGGGGACAACTGCGGTGAGGCCTACTATGCCGAAGCCGTGGCGGTGACCCCGACTACCGAGCCCTGGAGCGCCTTGCTGGAGGCCGGGCGCGAGGACGAACGCCTGGTCCGCGAGGCCCACGAGGGGGCGCGCGAGGCGGTGCTCGAGCCGGTCCCGGAGGATCTGCATCCCGACCTACGCGCCGCGCTGGCACGCACCGGCATCAGCGACCTCTACTCACACCAGGGCGCTGCCCTGCGGGCCGCCGGCGACGGGCCCGTGATCGTCACCACCGGGACCGCGTCGGGCAAGTCGCTGTGCTTCAACCTCCCGATCCTCGACGTTCTGCTTAGCGACCCCCGCGCTCGCGCCCTGTACCTGTACCCGACCAAGGCGCTGGCCCAGGACCAGGCCAGGGCCCTGAGCGCCCTGCAGCTGGGACAGCGCCTGCGCCCCGCGATCTACGACGGTGACACCCCCCGCGAGGCGCGCTCGGGGATCCGCCGGCGGGCCAACGTCGTCCTCACCAACCCCGACATGCTGCACATCGGGATCCTTCCCCACCACCGCTCCTGGGCGGACTACATGGCCAACCTCGCCGCGGTGGTGGTCGACGAGGCGCACGTCTACCGGGGAGTGTTCGGATCCCACGTGGCCAACGTGCTGCGCCGCCTGCGCCGCGTGGCGTCGGCCTATGGCACGGAGCCCCGGTTCCTGCTCGCCTCGGCGACCGTGGCCAACCCGGTGGAGCTCGCGGAACGGCTGACGGGGCTCGAGGACTTCACGCTCGTGGACGACGACGGCGCCCCGCGTGCGCGGCGGCGCATCGCGATGTGGAACCCGGAGCTCACCGACGCGGCGCTGGGGACGCGGCGCTCGGCGGTGGCCGAGACCGCTGACTTCCTGGCCGAGCTCGTGAGGGCCGGCGCGCGGACGATCTGCTTTCTGAACTCCCGGCGAGGGGTCGAGCTGCTCCAGCGACTGGTCACGCTACGTCTCCAGGACGCCGACGGCGACCTGGCGCAACGCGTCGCGCCCTATCGCGCCGGCTACACCCCCCAGCAGCGGCGCGAGCTGGAGGCGCGGCTCGTGCAGGGGCAGCTGCTGGCGGTGATCACCACCGACGCGCTGGAGCTGGGGATCGACATCGGAACGCTCGACGCCGCCGTGGTCGTCAACTTCCCCGGGACGGTCGCCAGCCTGCGCCAGATGTGGGGCCGCGCGGGGCGCCGGGGACGCGGTCTGGCGGTGTACGTGGCCGGAGCCGACGCGCTGGACCAGTTCTTCTGCCGGCACCCGGACGAGTTCCTGGACCGCGCGGTCGAGGCCGCCATCCTCGACCACGAGAGTGAGCAGATCCACCTCTCGCACCTGCTCTGCGCGGCCCACGAAGGTCCGCTCAGCGAGGCCGACGCGGAGGTGCTGGGACCGCGCTGGGAGGCCTACGCCGAGCGCCTGGTGGAGGCGGGCGAGCTGCGCCTGGGGCGCGGTGGCTACCGCCTGGCGCGGCCCGAGGATTACCCCGCCGGCCGCGTCTCGCTGCGCTCGGCCTCGCCGCACTCGGTCGCCATCGTGGACCTCGCCGCGGGCGAGCTCCTGGGCACGACCGAGCTGGCGCGCGCGGCCTGGACGGTGCATCCGGGCGCGGTCTACCTGCACCTGGGCCGGGCCTATGAAGTGTCAGAGCTCGACCTGGACAGCCGCCGCGCCCTGGTCACGCCCTTCACCGGCGACTGGTACACGCAGCCTCGCCGCGAGACGGACACGGTCATAGAACGATTGCTCGATCGCCGGCGAACGCTCGGCGTGACGCTGTCGTTCGGACGCGTGAGCGTCACCGACACGGTCCTGGGCTTCCAGCGCAAGCGGCTACCCGACCACGAGGTGATCGACCTCCAGGCTCTGGAGCTTCCACCCGCGACGTTCACCACCCAGGCCCTGTGGTACGAGCTCGACGAGGAGGTGCTCTCCAGCCGACTGCCCGTCGAGGCGCTGCTCGGCGCCCTGCACGCCACCGAGCACGCCCAGATCGCCGTCCTCCCCCTGATCGCCATGTGCGACCGCTGGGACATCGGGGGCCTGTCGATCAACGCCCACCCCCAAACCGGACGCCCGACGATCTTCATCTATGACGGTCATCCCGGCGGCGTGGGGATCGCCCGGCAGGCGTTCCGCGAGTTCGAGACGCTGTGCGCCGACGCCCACCGCCTGATCGCCGAATGCGGCTGCGCTACCGGCTGCCCCTCCTGCGTCCAGTCGCCCAAGTGCGGCAACCTCAACGAGCCCCTGGCCAAGGACGGAGCCCGGCGCCTGCTGGCCAGCATGCTCGAGCGCTGACTTGGGTACCCTAGGCGCCCCAGGGGCCGTCGGGGTGGCGCTGATCTGTACTTGCCTGTCCAGCGCGGGCGAGAGCCCGGATCGGAGACCGGCGGTCGCCGGCTGGGCCCGGCGGTCGCGGTGGCGTCCGATCGACAGGAAAGGGGCAGGTGCGCGGAGAAACTGACGGCGTGGGTGCAGCACCCGACGGAGTCGGCGCAGCGGTCCTCCCGTTGCGCCGGGAGCCGGCTCCCCCCGTGCGCCGCACTCGCGTGCGCCGCCGCACGGTAGGGCTGCTCGCCGCGCTCCCGATCGTGGTGGCGGGCCCGGCGGTGCTGGCCAGCCTCGGCGGCGGGCACTCCCCGGGCGTCGCCGGACCTCCGCCGGTAGAGGCCGACGGGCAGGTGGGCGCGGTCGTACTGCGCGATTGGGCGCTGCGCCGCGACCCGGCCAACCACGGATTGGCCCTGGGCTGGGCTCGCGGCGCGTTCGCCGGCAGCCCGGTCAGCGTCCCCTCGGTGGTCAACCCGCACCCGATCCTGGGAGCGGCGGGAACCCGCAACTTCAACGGATCGGTGGCGTGGTACCGGACCCGCTTCAGCGCCTCCAAGCTCGCGCACTACGCGCTGCGGTTCGAGTCCGTGAACCACGAGGCGACGGTGTGGGTGGACGGCCGCCGCCTGGGCGACCACGCCGGCACCTACCTGCCCTTCGAATTCCACTTTCTCGCCGCTCGCGGAGTCCACACGGTCGTGGTCCGGGTGGACTGGCGCAACCCGGCACTCCAGTCCAGTCAGGGCTTTCACCGCACCTGGTTCAACTACGGAGGCATCAACCGGGCCGTGACCGTGCGCGCGCTCGGTCCCAGCCAGCTGTTGAACCCCACGCTTCACACCCAGCTCGGGCCCGCGAGCGACGGTTCGCTATCGGCTCGGGTCTCGGTGAGCGTCGCCGTTCACAACAACGCCCGGGCCCGGCGGCTGCTCATCACCGGGACGCTCACGCACGGCGACCAGACCATCCCGCTGCACTTCGCCGCTCGTCAGGTCTCGGGCGGCGCGTCGACCCTGGTCGGAGCCAGCGCGACCGTCCCCCATCCGGCGCTGTGGGAGCCTGGCCACCCCGACCTCTACGACCTCCAGCTCAGCGTGCCCGGAGAGACCGCATACCAGGCGCGGGTCGGTCTGCGCCAGCTCACCTGGTCGGGCGGTCGGTTGATGCTCAACGGTCATCCGCTCGTGTTGCGGGGAGCCTCGATCCAGGAGGATGCCCCCGATCACGGGGATGCCCTCACGCCCACCGACCAGGATCGGCTCGTCAATGGACTGAAGGCGATCGGGGCCAACGCGACTCGCTCGCAGCATCCGTTGGACGGCGGCCTGCTGGCCCGTCTCGACGCCGCCGGCATCGTGGTGTGGCAGGGGGTGGGCCCGGTCGATCCGGCCGGCGACTGGACCTCTCGCACCCCCGCGCTGCTGCGGCTGGCCGAGCGGCGCGTCCGGATCACCACGCACCAGGAACAGCTGCATCCCTCCGTGATCGCCTGGAACCTCGTCAACGAGGTGGCCGGCAACGGGCACCCGGGCGGGGAGGCGCGTTACGTGCAGGACATGGCCAGCGCGCTGCACGCCACCGACCCGGGGCGACTGGTGGCAGTCGACCTGTGGGGCGATCATCCGCCCGGCGTGGCGGGACCTCTGTATCGCGGTGTCGACGCCGTGGGAGCGACCAACTACATGGGCTGGTATGAGGACACCCTGGCCCCGCCCCGAGTCGTGGCCGCCAACATCCAGGCCCGCCTGCACGCCCTGCGGGCGACCTTTCCGGGCAAGGTGCTCATCGTCAGCGAGTTCGGCGCGGAGGCCAACGGCCTGAACCGGTCCGAGGTGCCAGGCGGCTACGGCTTCCAGGCGCGGCTGCTCGCGCTCCACCTCAATGCCTACCGAGCGATCCCCGGGCTGAGCGGGATGTTGGTTTGGGACCTGCGCGACTTCGCGGTGACGCCCACCTTCGCGGGCGGATCGATCCATCGCAACGTGCCGGGCATCCAGCTCCTGAAGGGCATCAACCAGAAGGGGCTCTACACGTATGGCGGGCGTCCGAAGCCCGCCCTCGCGGTGGTCCGGCGCGCCTTCGCGGCCATGGCCGCGCCGGCCGTCGGCTAGCGCCGCCGAGTCCCGCGCCGGCCGTCGGCTAGCGCCGCCGAGTCCCGCGCCGCTTCGGCCCGCCGTCGAGCTGATTCCCAAGGGCCGCCCGCCGGAGGTCGAGCGCCTCGTCGAGTATCTGCTCGTCGACGCCGGCCTCTCGCGCCACCTCCCGCAGGGGCCGTCCCGTGTCGATGGCCTGCTTGACGATCTCGCCGACCCGGTCGTAGCCGATGTACGGATTCAGCGCCGCCGACAGCGACAGTGTGGCCTCCGCGCTGCGCTCGGTGCCAACCCGGTTGGCCTGGATCCCGTCGATGCACTTCTCGGCGAACAGCTCCGCCGTACTCGAAAGGAGCGCGATGGACTGGAGCAGGTTGCGCGCGATCAGCGGGATGCGCACGTTGAGCTCGAAGTTTCCCTGCATCCCGGCGACGGTGATAGCGGTGTCGTTGCCTATCACTTGAGCCGCCACCTGCATGACGACCTCGGGGATGACGGGGTTGACCTTCCCCGGCATGATCGAGGAGCCCTTCTGCAGTTCGGGCAGCAGCAGCTCGCCGAGCCCGGCTCGGGGGCCCGAGCCCATGAGGGCGATGTCCTGAGCGATCTTGGTCAGAGACACGGCCACGACCTTCAGCGCGCCCGACAGCTCGACCAACGCATCGCGGCTGCCCTGCGCCTCGAAGGGATCCTCGGGGGCGAGCGCGGCGATCCCGGTCTCGCGCTTCAACCGCGCCCTCACCTTCGCGGCGAAGCGAGGATGGGTGTTGAGCCCGGTGCCGGTGGCGGTCCCGCCCAGCGGGATCTGGGCGACGTGCTCGAGCGCCGAGGCGATGCGGGCCCGGCCCAGCCGGACCTGCGCGGCATAGCCGGCAAACTCCTGGCCGAGGGTCACGGGCACGGCG
>DASZHF010000051.1:0-14715 GCA_035938095.1 Solirubrobacteraceae bacterium | reverse complement strand
GCGCCAGCTTCGAGATCGCCCCGGGCGACCGGATCGCGCAACTGGTGGTGGTGGCCGTCGCCGTTCCCGAGGTCGAAGAGGTGCAGCAGCTGCCCGGCAGTGCGCGCGGCCAGCGCGGCTTCGGCTCCACTGGCTGACCCGCCCGGCGCGCAGCAAGCGGCAAGCCCATGGAGCTCCTTGCCACCGCCCGCCCCCTGGTCCTTCACCCTGGCCCCGCACGCGATCTGTGGGACGCCGTCATCGCGGCCTGGGCGATCGCGGAGCTCGGCACGCAGCTTCGCCGGCGCCGCCACGCGCACGAGCGCATCCGCGTGGCTGGAGATCCGACGTTGCTCGCCGTGTTCGCCGGGATCGGTGGCGGCCTGACGCTGGCCCAGGCGGCCGCCCGCGCCCATCTGGCCCCCCTTCCGGGCGGCGCCTGGTGGCCGGTGATCGCCGGGCTGGCGATCACCGTGGCCGGGGTCGCCTTGCGGCTGTGGGCGATAGTCACCCTGGGCCGCTTCTTCAGGATCGTGGTTGTCATTGCACACGATCACCGGCTGGTCGATCGAGGCCCGTACCGGCGGATCAGGCATCCCAGCTATACGGGCCTGCTGTTGGCGGTGGTGGGGTTGGGGCTCGCGCTCGGCGACTGGGTCGCCCTGGGCGCCGCCCTCCTGCTCAGCCTGGCTGGCCTGCTGGTGCGGATCCGCGCCGAGGAGCGCGCCCTGCTGGCGGCCCTGGGTGGCGATTACGCCGACTACATGGCCCGGACGTGGAGGCTCGTCCCCGGAGTCTGGTAGGTTCGCCTGGGAGGCGCCGCGTTTTCCGGGTGTCTTCCCCCTTGCACACAACCTCGGCCCTCCCGCTCCGCCCCGCCGAAGCGGCGCCGGACCATGGGGCGGAGAATGGCGATTCCTCGCGGGCTCTGGTCTATTGCCTGATTCCGCGCGCGCTCGTGCCGCGCTTGCATGGGCCGCTCGAGGAGCACTTTGCCGGCGAGCCCGGGGTGGAGGTCATCGCCCAGCGGCGCGAGGGCGAGCGGCGCGATCGCGAGGAGCGTCGCGTGGCCGACGGTCATTCGGCCCCCCGCGAACGCCGGCTGGTGCGAGCTCTCACCGGCAGGCGGGTGGCTGATCGCCGCGCCCCGGTTCGGGTCGTGGATCCGCCGCGCCTGCCCTTGCTGGCCGCGTCCGATCTGCGCAAGCTCGTATTCGTCGAGCGCGATCAGCCAACCGCGCTGTGGAACGAGGACGTGGACACGGCGCGACTGGTCACCCGTCTGCAGGCGGGGGAGCGGGAGTTGCTGGGGGAGCTCTACATGCGCTATTACGCGCGCGTCTTCTCCTACGTGCGGATGACTCTGCGGGACGTGCACGAGGCCGAGGACGTCGCCCAGGAGGTGTTTCTCCGCGTGCTCAGGGCCGTGCCCGGGTGGGAGCGCCGCGACGTTCCGTTTCGGGCGTGGCTGTTCCGAATCGTTCGGCACGTGATGATCGACCGCCTGCGCGAGCGCGCGCGCGTCGACCTACGCTCCCCCGAGGAGGTTGGGCGTGCCCTCGAGGAGACCTCGGCGTCCGCTCATGACGATGACCTGCTGCGCCTGGATGAGCGCGAGTGGTTGCGCCAGCTGCGGCGGCTCCCGGGGCCCGAGCAGCAGGTGATCGTCCTGCGCTACGTGCTCGATTTCACGCCCCGTGAGATTGGCGGCCTCCTGGAACGTTCGCCCGAGAGCGTCCGCCAGCTTCAGCAGCGAGCGCTCTGGGTTCTGCGCGAGCGCCTGGTCGTCGGCGCAGACCATCGATCCGCGGCGGCGCCGCTTCGCTGACCGCCCAACCGCGGCGCGCCCGCGCGGAGACGCCGGTTACCCCGGTCGCCGCGCCCGCTATAGACCCGCGGCGCGCCGGGCGCTCTCGTGGGCCGCGTTCTCGAGCGCGTCGTCGAGGGGCTCGAGCGTAGGCAGGCCCACCGCCGTCCGAATCAGCCAGTCCGCAAACCATGCGTTCTTGGGGAGCAGCGGCCCATGCAGGTAGGTCCCGATCACCGAGCCCGCGCGTACCCCTTCGTGACCGCCCCGGCCGTCGTTGCCGTATCCGCGCAGGACGCGCCCCAGGGGTCGTTCACCCGCTCCCAGATGGGTGCGTCCGCCGTGGTTCTCAAACCCCGCCAGCACGCGGCGGCCCTCGCCCTCGAGCTCGACCTCGATGGCGACGTTCCCGATCAGACGCGGCCCGGGATCACGCACCGTCCGCAGGTCGACCAGCCCCACTCCGGCGATCTCCTCGTCGCCCAGGGAGTAGGAGTGCCCGAGCAGCTGATAGCCGCCGCACACGCCGAGTACGATCGCGCCCCGAGCGGCGGCCGCGTGCAGGGCATCGCGCTTGGTGGCCACCAGATCTCGCGCGCACAGGACCTGGTCGCGGTCCTGACCACCGCCCATGTAGAACAGGTCGTAGGCGTCTGGATCGATACCGTCGCCCAGGCTTGCGGCCGCGACGCGAAAGCCGATGCCCCGCCAGGCGCAGCGGCGCTCGAGCATCAGGAGGTTGCCGCGATCGGCGTAGATGTTCATCAGATCCGGATACAGCGCGCATACCCGCAGCTCAGCCACGCAGCAGCACCACCTGACTGGCCACGTGATCTTCGGTCGCCTCTATATGTCGCGTGCGTTCGGTGCGCAGGTCGTGGTCGGCGGCCTCACGAATCAGCTCCGCGGGCTGCAGCAGGTCGAGGTGCACGACGTTGCGCTTCACGGTCCGCTCTCCTTGGGGCGTCACGGTCTCGCGCACGCGCTCGAGCGCCATCCGCCCGCCGGCTCGCCTGACGGCCACCGGGCGAGACGCGTAAACGGTGCCGTCGAGCTCGCGGATATCGGGAACGGGGAGCGCGTCGTCGGGTTCGAACGGCACGAGCTCGCCGACCAGGGCGCAGGCGAGCAGCCCGCCCCGGGACAGGTGGGCCCGTGCGCAGGCCAGGAACGCCGACCGTCCCGCGGGGCCGCCCAGCAGTTGCACGGTCTGCATCGGGACGAGGATCAGTGGGAAGGGTCGGCGCAGAGCGAAGCGCCGAGCGTCGGCGGTCACGGCTTCCACCTCGAGGCCGGCGGCGCGTTCGAGCAGCGCCCTCAGCAGCCGGCGGTCGCGGTCGAGGGCGACGACGTGGTGCCCGGCGCGCGCGAGCTCGAGCGCGACCCGCCCGGTGCCGGCGCCCACGTCGAGGATCGGCCCCGGGCTGCGCTCGGCCAGCCGAAGCCACAACCGCAGATCGGCGCGGTAGGCACCACACTCGAGGTCGTGCCAGAGGACATCCTGGTGCAGCCGGCGCTTAGAGCGGGCGGGATTCGGGGCGGCGGGCTTGGACGTTGCGGAGGGCGTCGGTCTCACGCCCACGAGCTTTGCACGTGCCCGCGGGCCCGAAGCACCTCCCGGAGCTCGAGCATCGCGGTGTAGGTGGGGATCGCGTACAGGGGTCGGTGGTTCGTGGGGCCCTCGGTCCGGCTGCGCCCGTCCTCCGATGAGCCGGGCCTGGGGTCGGCCAGGGCGGCGTCCAGGGCGGCCGGGACGCTCGATTGCACCTGGATGCGAGCGCCGGGCACGCCGGCGTACTTCAGCCGCAGCGCGAGCTCGGCCGCTCGGGTCCCGCTGCAGGTCGCGCGCCGGACGCGCGGGGCGAGCGTCTCGAAGTCGGCGTCCCATATCCAGGACACGTCGCGACCGTCCGCGACGTTGTCGTTGAGGATGCCCAGCAGGTCGTGCTCGCCGGGCTCGAGCGCGAGCGTCCGCATGACCTCGTTGGCGCCCGCGGGGTTCTTGACCAGCAGGATTCGCAGCTCGCGGGCTCCGACCTGGACGCTCTCAGCTCGGCCGAACGCAGGGCGCGTCGACTCGAGCCCCGCGACGACATCGTCGAGCTCGCAGCCCAGGGCCAGCGTCAGCGCGGTGGCCGCCAGCGCGTTGTAGACGTTGTACAGACCCGGCAGGGGCAGCTGTACCTCGCGGCTGCCGCCCGCGGTGCGGAGCCGGAAGCGCGAGCCGCTCAACCCCTGGAGGCGGACGTTCTCGGCCGCAATCGCCGGAGCCGGCCGGCTAGCTCCGCAGCTGGGGCAGTGATAGCGCCCCAGATGACCGAGGTAGACGGCGTCGTAGACGTAGGGCGCGCCGCAGCGGCGGCAGTGCTTGGAGTCCGACGCGTGCTCGAGTCCGGGTTGCGCGACGCCGTCGTCCTCCACACCGAAGAAGATGGCGTCGTCCCGGTCCCGTCCCAGGTCGGCGATCAGTGGATCGTCCGCGTTGAGCGCCAGCTGGGCCCGCCGCCCCGCACCCGAAGCGAGCACCGCCGCCCACCGATCGGCGACCGCGTCGAGCTCGCCGTAGCGATCGAGCTGATCGCGAAACAGGTTGCCCAGCACCAGTGCCCTCGGGTGCAGCTCCGCGATCACGCGGTCGAACCAGAACTCGTCGACCTCGAACAGTCCGAGGTCTCCCGCCAGCCGCCCGCCCCGCGCCAGCGACTCCAGCAGCGCTGAGGCCACCCCGCCCGCCATGTTGGCGCCCGCGCGGTTGTGTACCAGGGAGACGCCCCGGCGCTCCAGGATGCTGACGGCCAGCGCGGCGGTCGTCGTCTTCCCGTTCGTGGCCGAGATCAGCGCGCTGCCGAGCGGGAGCCGCGTGCCGAGCCGGCCCAGCGCGTGCGGGTCGAGGCGGATGAGCAACCGCCCCGGCAGGCTGGTCGCGCCGCGTCCGGCGCGGCGCAGCAGGACCGCGACCGCGCGGGCGAGCGCAAAGCGGGGATCGATCATCCCGCCGCCGGAGCCGGGGGCGCCGGGGCGGCGTCTTGCGGACCGGGAACCAGGGCGCGCAGTACGCGAGCACGCACCCGCACGACCACCGGGAGCTCACCGATCGGGTCACCGTCGGCGTACATCACGAAGGGCCGGTCGGCGGACACGCGCAGCTCGGCGCAGCGCCACACGTGGACGGTCGGGTCGTGCACGTGCTCGCCCTTGAAGACCTTCGGAAGGGTGGCGAGGAAGTGGCGCTTGGAGCTGTGCTCGCCGACGACCACATCGAGGAGGCCGTCGTCGAGCTCCGCGTCCGGGGCCAGAAACATGCCCCCGCCGTAGGCCTTCGAATTCGCGGCGGCCACGCTGTAGCCCTCGAACGACCGCCGCTCTCCATCGAGCTCGAGGTCGAAGCGCGCCGGGCGCCAGGTGGCCAGTGCCCGGAGCGCGCCGTAGGCGTAGACGAGGTTGCCCAAGCGCGCCGGCGCCTCGTTGGCTATCCGGTTGGCGACCGAGTCGAACCCTGCGCTCGCGATCCCGATGAACGGGCGACCGTTCACCTCGCCCAAGTCCAGCCGGCGCTCGATGCCCGTGGAGATCACCGCGCAGGCTTCCTCGGCATCGAGGGGAATGCCCAGCACGCGGGCGAAGTCGTTGCCGCGGCCGCCGGGCAGGATGCCGAGCAGCCCGTCCACGACCGCCAGCTCACCGGCCACCGCTCCCACCAGTCCGTCCCCGCCGAGGGTGACTGCCACTTCTTCCCTTCCGGCGGCCTCGCGGGCCAGTTCTCGCGCGTGGTCGAGCGAACGCGTGCTCTCGACGCGCAGCTCCACGCCGTCGCCCTCGAGCGCCCGGCGTACGCCGGCGAGCAGGCGCTGGGGGCGCCCTCCCGCGGCGCTGGGATTGACGATCAGGCAGGCTCGGCGCGACATGGCTCTTCGGAAGGCTATTGGCGCGCTCGCTCAAGTCATCCCGCGCCCCGCCCGCCCCAGTCATTAACCTAGGCCCGATGGGAAGGGCCCCGGTCCTGATCGTCCTGGCCGCGACCAGCCTGGGGCTGTCCGCGTGCGGCTCCAGCCATTCCAAGGCCGCCACCCCGTCGCCGGCCAGTGGGACCGCCAGCTCGGGCGGCTGCCGGACCGTGTCCGCGCCGGCGCCCAAGGGACAGCAGCAGCTAAGCAAGCCCCGGCTGACGCTCAAGCGCGGGCGAACGTACATCGCGCGCATGGTCACCAACTGCGGCGAGATAGACATCCGGCTCGACGTGGCACGCGCTCCGAAGACGAGCGCCTCGTTCGCCTACCTGATCCGGCGCGGGTTCTATAACGGACTGACGTTTCACCGGATCGTGCCGGGCTTCGTCATCCAGGGTGGCGATCCGCTCGGCAACGGAAGCGGCGGGCCCGGCTACACGGTGATCGAGAAGCCGCCCGCGAACCTGCGCTACACCCGCGGTGTGGTGGCCATGGCGAAGGCAGGGACCGAGCCGCCGGGCGCCTCGGGCAGCCAGTTCTTCATCGTCACCGCGGCTACGGCGCCGCTCACGCCCGACTACGCACTGGTGGGACAGGTCGTCGGCGGAGATGCGGTCGTCAGCCGCATCGCGGCCGTCCCCACCGCGGGCGAGCAGCCTCAGCAACCGGTGGTGATCGAGAAGGTGACACTCCAGCAGCAGTGACGCCGCCGGCCCCCGAGCCAGGCGCCACGGATGGCGCCCGATCCCTGTCCGTCTTGATGCCGGTCTACAACGAGGCCGCCACCATCGAGCAGGCGATCCAGCAGGTACTCGACACCGAGTTCCCAGTCGACGTCGAGCTGATCGTGGTGGACGACGGGTCCGTCGACGGCACGCGTGAGATCATCGCGGCGAAGTCCTGGCCCGCGAACGTGACGGTCTTGCACCACGAGCGCAATCAGGGCAAGGGCGCGGCCGTGCGCACGGCGCTGGCCCACGCGCGCGGGAGCTTGTCGGCGATCTTCGACGCCGATCTGGAGTACGACCCGGCCGACACGGTTCACCTGCTCGAACCCTTGCTGGCCGGACGGACGAACGCGGTCTTCGGCGTGCGAGCGTTCAACGGGTGGACGAGCTACTCGTTCCTCTACGTGATGGGCAACCGGCTGGTGACGCTGGTCGCCAATGTGCTGTTCAACGTCTACATCGGGGACGTCATGACCTGTCACAAGGTCGTCGCCACCGATGTGTTTCAGAGCCTCCCGCTGCGCGCGCGAGGCTTTGACATCGAACCCGAGATCGCCGCCCGCCTGATCCAGCGCGGCGAGCGCATCTTCGAGATGCCGGTCTCCTACGTCGCGCGCGAGCGCGCGGAGGGCAAGAAGCTCACCGCGCTCGACGGAGTGCGCGCGGTCAGCGCGCTGGTGCGCTGCCGGCTGTCGCCGGGGCTAGCCCGGACCGGCCCGCGCTCGAGCTCTGGCCGCCGCCTGGCGGCGGCGCCCGACCAAGGCCAGCACGCCCAGGGCGGCGAGCACGACCAGCAGTCCGAGCAGGACTCCCGAGCCGATCCCCAGGCCGCCACCGAAGGGCAGTGAGATCAGCTCGACGATTCCCAGCCCCAGGGCCAGGAGGACGATGACCAAGACGAGCACCACGAGCACGCCCCGCGTCCGCAGGACGATGCTCGAGCCGGCCGGTGGCGCGATCAGCCCCATGAGGCGCAGGATCAGGAGCTGGCGCGTGTTGGGCGCAGTCTGTCCCAGCCGCTCGACGGCCTCCTTGAGGTCGTCCGGCCGCCGCTCGGCCAGCGCCAGCGACGCGTCGGCCATCCGCCGCAGCTGCATCCGCTCCTGAGGACGGGCGGCGGCTATGGCCCGCTGAAAGTAGGACCGCGACGCCTTGGCGTCGAAGCGCTCGGCTGCCCGGGCGCCGAGAATTGCCAGGGCGGCGGACTTGAACTTGGTCTCGGCCTCGAGCTCCTCGTCCGACAGCGTCTCTAGGCGGGCCATGGCCTCCGCCGCGCCGCGTTGTTCGATGCGGATCTGTCGCTGCTTGGCCACGGCGGTCCCAGAGTCTAGGGCGCGTGAGTCTCATATGCTGATGGCGATGGAGCTGGCGAAGCTGGCGCGTCAGGTGAACCGAGGCATGATCGGCTTCGATCTTGCGCTGGGCAGCGGGGCGCTGCTGGCGCCCACCGCCACGCTTCGGTTGCTCGGCCACCGGCGCCCGTCACCCGACGCCGAGCACCTGTTCCGGCGGTGCGGTCCCATCTGGCTCACGTTTGCCGCAGCGCACGCCGTCGCCGCCGTGCGGGACCGTCCCGAGGACTGGTGGGCGCTGGCCTGGCTGCGGGCGACCGAGATCGCCACCGATGCCGTGTGGGCGCGGTCTCCGTCTGTCGATCGACCCGGTGCGAGCGCCGGGCTGCGGGCCGCGGGCGTGGCCAACCTGGCGATGGCGGCGACGTTCGCGCGCCTGGCGGCCCAGCGCAGTGCCAATGGATCCTAACCGGGGAGCACCGGTGCGCCCGAGTCCGGAGGGAGCCGGCTGGGCCGGGCGGGTGCTCGCGCTGGGCGTGGCGCTGGCGGTGACCCTGGTGGCGGCGCTGTCAACGGGCGGATTCGCGCGGGCCCAGAGCGGGGGCGGGCTCGGCTCCCTCCCGCCGGCGCCCGGACAGAGCGCGCCCTCGGCTCCGGCCGCGCCCGTCACCCCAGGCCCAGCCGTCCCGGCATCGCCGCATCCGTCCCAGACTGTCGCGCCGGTGCCCACCGTCACCGCTCCCACGGCTCCGGCCCCGACCACGTCCTCCACCGATAGCGGGGTGAGTACGGGCGTCCTCATCCTGATCTTCGGCGCCGGCGGCACGCTGCTGGCCGGGATCGCCTGGGTCATCGTTCGCGACGCTCGCCGTTCGGCGCCGGTGCCCGACCGCCTGCCCGGACCGTCCGGGTCGGCCCGGCGACCCGACCGCGCTCGGGTCCGGGCGCGCGCGAAGGCGGCTCGGCGCCAGCGCAAGCGAAACCGTTAGCGCAGCCGGCGGCGGGCGCTGACCAGCTCGGCGGGGACCGGAAGCTCGAGCGGGGTGGGGGAGATCAGGCAGAACTCGGGCGTGGGGCCGAGCACCAGCTGGCGCTGCCACAGGCTTGCGCCCGGCGCGTCGAGCAGTGCCGCCATGCGCTCGTCGAACTCGGCGTAGGGCATGCCGGCCGGCTTGCTCAGCCATGTCGCGCAGGGCTGCGCGACGGACTCGGGGTCGCCGCGGCGGAGCCCGTACAGAGCGCCCGCCCCGGTCCCCGCGAGCTTGGCCACGGCGTCGTGGGCCCGGCCCGGCGGGCCGCTCACGGCGTGCGCGCTCAGGCCACCGAGCGCGGGCCAGTCGCCCACCAGGTACCAATCCTCGAATCCGCCGGCTCCCTCTCCGGCCAGCCAGGGCAGCGCGTCGACCCACCACACCAGCGAGCGCTCGAGCCCGGGTGGGCGTGCGTCGGCGAGCGAGCGATGAAAGGCGAGCAGGTCCCGTCGGTAGTCGATGGGATCGCGACCGCGCGCCGGGCGATGCCAGAACAGGTACGCGAGCAGGAGTTAGCCGGCGACCTGGGCCGTGGACTGGGAGGCGGGCTGCGTGCGGAGCGTGCCTTCGGCCAGCTGAGCCCGTAGGACCTTCTTGTCGAACTTGCCCACGCTCGTCTTGGGTACCTCGTCGATGAACGCGAACTCGTCCGGGAGCCACCACTTGGCCACCCGGGGACGCAGGTGCTCGAGCAGCTCGGGGACGTCGCACTGCGCGCCCTCCCTGACCACGACGCACGCCAGCGGGCGCTCGGCCCAGCGGTCGTCGGGCTTGGCGATCACCGCGGCCTCGAGCACGGCGGGGTGAGCCATGATCTCGTTCTCGAGCTCGACGGAGGAGATCCACTCGCCGCCGGACTTGATCACGTCCTTGGCTCGGTCGGAGATCCTCATGTAGCCGTCCGGGGCCACGGTGCCGATGTCGCCGGTGCGCAACCAGCCCTGGTCGAACTTCGAATCCCCGCTGGGGTCGTTGAAGTAGCGCGAGGCGATCCAGGGGCCGCGCACCTCGATCTCACCGGTGGACTCGCCGTCCCGGGGCAGCTCACGCCCGGCGTCGTCCACCACGCGCATCTCGACGAACGGGATAACTCGCCCCTGCGAGCTGCGGTACTGCCAGTACTCCTCGCCCTCCGACCCCTCGGGGGCCCGGGCGACCGTGCACAGCGGGCTGGTCTCGGTCATTCCCCAGGCCTGGAGGATGCAAACGCCGTGGCGCTCCTCGAACGCCTGGGCCAGCGATCGGGGCACGGCCGAGCCGCCGCACAGTCCGCTGGTCAGGCTGCTGAGATCGGGACGGTGCTCGTCGGCGTGGCGCAGAAGGTCCAGGAAGATCGTCGGCACGGCCGCCATCCGCGTGCACCGCTCCTCCTCGATGAAGCCGGCCAGAGCCGGAGCCTGAAGCAGCCGGGTGGGGAGGATCAGGCGCGCTCCGGTCATCGCCCCGCCGAAGGGCAGCCCCCAGGCATTGGCGTGGAACATCGGAACGACGACCAGGATCCGATCGGCGCAGGACAGGCCGAGCGCATCGGCCATCGCCGTGGCCATGGCGTGCAGGGCAATCGAGCGGTGCGAGTAGAGCACGCCCTTCGGGTTTCCGGTCGTCCCGCTCGTGTAGCACAGCGCCGCCGCCGCCCCCTCGTCCGCCTCGGGCCAGTCGTGGGTCCCGGGCCCGACCTCCTCTATGAGCTCCTCGTAGCGCAGCGCATTGGGCAGAGCCCCCGCGTCGCCGTCGCCCATGACCACGAAATGCCGCACGCTGGTCAGACGCTCGGCCAGCGGCTCGAGCAGCCCGACCAGGCTGTCGTCGACGAAGATGACCTGGTCCTCAGCGTGGTTGATGATGTATTCGAGGTGCTCGGGGAAGAGCCGGATGTTGAGCGTGTGCAGCACCGCCCCCGCCGAGGGGATGGCGAAGTACAGCTCGAGGTGGCGCTGGGAGTTCCACGCGAACGTGCCCACCCGATCGCCGGCCGTCACTCCCAGGCGCTCGAGCACGCGCCCCAGCCGGTCCACCCGCTCGGCCACTTCCGCGTACGTAGCCACGGCGCGCCCGTCGTCGCTGTGGGTGATCACCTGCTGGTCCCCATACACCTCGCCGAGGCGTCGCCGGATATGGGCGACGGTCAGCGGGAAGTCCTGCATCAGGCCCTCGAGCATCCTCGTACCTCCCGGCGCCGGATTGTCCCCTCCCGACACGATGCTAGAGGCGCCGGCTCCCGGGCTCAAGCTGCTGGCGCGGCTGAGCGCACCCAGAGTACGTGACATTCGCTACAAGGAGACTCGAGAGCGGGGGAGTCCAGATCAGGCCCCGGGGCGCCCGCGGCCCGCTGCGGGCGCTGCGGCTCCCAGCTGCTGGGCGACGCGGTCGCCGTCGCGCGGACCGGGGCGGTCCAGGTTCCAGTGCCGCGCCACCGATCCGATCCAGCGCTCCTGGGCCGGCATGAGCGAGAAGCGGCTGATGGATCGCTGGCCGCCAATGTGGTCGGCGTAGAGGAGGTCGACCAGGAATCCCCGCCGCTCAGCGCAGGCGGCCGAGAGGTCCCCGTAGATCGGCTCCGAGGGGTCGCGCAACGCTCCCTGCCATAGCCCGATGCCCCCCGGGGGGATGTACAGGTCGCGGGTCAGGATCCGGAACTCCTCGGCGGCCACCGGTTGCTCAGCTCGCTGCTCCAGGTCAGGCCACGGGTACCAGCCCAGCAGCACGGCGATCCCGGCGCCCACGTTGCGCAGGCTGAGCGCCAGGTACAGATTGCCATCGCCCTCCTCGACGACCGCCCCGCTGCCGCTCACGCGCACCCAGTGGGCGTCGACGAACATGATCTTCTGCTCCGGATCCTCGATGTTCGAGTTGACGAGCACCGGTCGCAGCTGCTCCTGGAGCGCCAGCTCGGCCAGCCGGGCCGAGCGGTTGGCCGAGCGCACCGACGCGAATGTCGCGATCGCGAGCACCAGCGTGCCGCATGCGGTCGCGAACGCGGAGATCGTGGCCCAGTCTGTCGAGGCGGTGACCCAGTAGGTCATGGGGGCAAAGCTACTCGTCGCCGAAACGGCGGGTATTTCCGAGTAGTTCACATAACCTTCGTTATCGAGCATTGAGGCAGAGTCGCACGCACACGGGCAGCAAGCGACCAGGTCCGCCCCGCGAGACCCTCTTCCTCTACTACGGCGCCCGCGAGGACTTCAGCCGCTCGCGCGAGGACTTCAGCCGCGGGTCGCAGCGAGCAGCTCGGCGCGCCCCGCACAGTCGTAGAGCGCGAAGCTGAACGGCTTGAGCGGCAGTGGTTGCGGACGCAACCGCCCGCGCGTGGCACCTGGTCCGCCGCCGCCGCGCGCGACGCCCAGTTCGGCAACCGGTGAATTCCCCAATCCCGCGCCACGCGTCGCAGAGCCGGGAACCACGCCCCGCGCGGCCCGCAAGCTTCCGGGCCCTCTCCCGATCGGCCTCCCGCCCACCAGTGCCCGCCGCCGCAGGCCCGCGAACGAGTGGCCCGTCAACCGCAGACGCAGGCGCGCTCCCCCGGCGGGACCGGTCACGCCGTTCACCCCGAGCCCGCCGGTTGAGACCTGCCAGGGCCCCGAGAACAGCACGCCCGTCCGGGTCAGGGGTGGGCCGAGCGGCAGCAGGCCCCGCCACGCGCGCTGAGGGACCTGCCGGCAGGCGGCGGCCACGGCCGCGGTGGCGCCATTGCCCCCTCGGGAGGCGTACGCGCCGCCCAGCAGCACATAGCGGGCCCCCCCGTTTCTGACCAGGCGCCCGAGCCCGGGTCCGTCGAGGACTGGGTCGGTGCCGCTGTACCCGCCCATGGCCCCCGCGCTGACCCCCAGCAGGATGAGCGGCGACGCCGGCGAGGTCGCGTCGGTCAGCACGTTCCAGCGGGCCGTGGGGCGATGTGTGCGCACGTAGTAGATGAGATTCATGTAGTTGGGAAGGCTGTTGGCCGTGAGCCCGACTCCACCCGGACCGTTGGCCGTGTGGGGACCCGCCGCCGGGAAGGTGCCCTCGACCGGTTCGCCCCATACGGTCGTCGCATAGGCGGTGGGCGCCACCAGCAAGAGGGCGAGCACCAGTGCCAGCGCCGAGCCCCGCCATCGGCTCGGGAGCGCCACGATCGCCAGCACGCCGAGCCCCGCGCCCCACGCCAGGTACGGCTCGAACCCGGTGAGGTAGTGCTCGCGGTTGAGCAGCACCAGCTGTGCGCTCACCGTGGCACCCACAGCGGCAATCGTGAGAACGGATCCCCACCCCCAACGCCGCCGCCGGACGAGCCTGGTGAGGGCGGCGGCGCCGCCGCCCACCATGGCTGCGGTGCCCGGTCCCAGAGCGGAGACGTAATACGGATGCACGATGCCCTGGGACGAGCTCAGCACCACGGCCTCGACCACGAACCAGCCGCCCAGCACCAGGAACGGGCCCCATTGCCGATCTGGCCGGCGAGGCAGCGTGGCCCCGACCGCGATCAGGCCGACGAGCGCGAACGCCAACAACCATGCGCCCTGGTCGCCCAACGCCGTATTGAACAGCCGCAGGGGACCGGTCGCACCCGAGAAGGCGATTGGATGCGCCAAGCGCCCGTGTGCGGGAATCGAGTTCGGAGCGCTGCCGGAGACCGTTGGGGGCGGGGTCGCGCCTGCCGCCAGGGATCCCGCCCCGGTACCCGGAGGCGTCCCAATGCCCGGTCCCGCCCCCGTGCCCGCGGTCCCCGTGCCCGCGGCCGGGATCGGGCTGCCGGTCGGACCGCGGGACCCGAAGCCCAGGTTTGCGCCGCCGGGCAAGTTGGCGCCCGTCTGCACGTTGGGGATCCGCCCCGGCCCGCCGAGCTGCCCGCCCACGCGCCCGAGCCCGTTGTAGTTGAACGCCAGGCTGAACTCGGAGTTATCGGTCGTGCTGCCGATGTATGGACGGTCGTGCGCCGGTGTCAGATCGACAAACGCCATCCAGGCGCCGGAGACCACGACGAGCGCCAGTCCCGCCGCGGCGAGCTGGCGGACGCGGCGCAGTGCCGAACCCGGCCCGCATACGAGGTAGCCGAGCCCGATGCCGGGAACCACCAGATAGGCCGCGAGCGTCTTCGTGTTGAAGGCCAGCCCCACGAACAGTGCGCTCGCGAGCAGCGAACGCATGCGGCCGGTCTCGACAGCCCGCAGCGCCGAGCCGCAAGCCAGGATCATGAACAGGATCAGGAAGGCGTCGGGGTCGTTGTCGCGAGAGATCGCGACGAACGCAGGGAAGACCGCGAGTGCGAGCGCGCTGGCGACTCCGGCCCACACGCCCCAGCGACGGCCGACTATCCGGTACAGGGCCGCGCACGCCAGCACCGCTGCCAGCGCTTCGGGCACCAGCAGGCTCAGCTGGGTGAAGCCGAACAGCTTCGCGCTCGCCGCCTGAATCCAGACCCCCACCGGTGGCTTGTCGATCGACATCAGCCCGCCCGGATCGAAGGCCACGAACACGAAGTTGTGCCACGAGAGCAGCATCGAATGCACCGCGGCCGAGTAGTAGTTGTTGGCCCACCCGTTCCGCGACAGCTGGTTGAGCTCGAGCACCCCCGACAGCCCCAGCACCGGCATGAGCGCGATCGGACCGACGCTTATGCGGCTCATCCATGACCGCGCGGCCCGGACCGCCCGGAGCTGATCCGCCCCGGCGCGGGTCGCGGACCTGGGTCCCGGCAGCCTTCCCGCCGCCGGCGTGCTCTGCGCGCTCTCCGGTGAACTCAATGGGCCATCTCCGTGTCCCGCGAGCGTAGCCACCCGCACGGGAAGCGTCCTTCAGACCGCCTGAAGGATGTGGCGCCATCCTTAGCGGTGGCTGATCGTAAATGCCCAGCCAACCGCCGGCGCCAGCCGGTCTCCCCCGCGCCGCCGGACCCCGCCGGGGCCAGGAAGGATGTCTGCTTCCTCGCGCGAGCGGTAGGCCACCCCACCGGCT
>DASZHF010000050.1:0-3943 GCA_035938095.1 Solirubrobacteraceae bacterium | reverse complement strand
GTCGCCGGGCGGCACCAGCGCGTCCTCGGGCACGAGCTCTCCGAGCGCGCCCACCCGGCTGGCCACGACCGGTACCCCGGCCGCCATCGCCTCGGCGGCGGCCAGCCCGTAGGTCTCAGCCGAGCGCGAGGGCACGACCGCGATGGCCGCCTGCGAACGCAGGCGTCCCAGCTCGGCCCGGCCGACCTGGCCCAGCAGCCGCGCGCCGGTCTCGCGCGCCCGCCGGTCGAGCTCGTCGCGCAGCGGGCCGTCGCCGGTGACCACGAGCGGTATCTGCGCCCGATCGCACGCCTCGATCGCCACCTCGACGCCCTTCTCGGGGGCCAGGCGAGCGCTGACGAGCGCGTGGACACCCTCGTCGGCGCGCGAGCGATCCGCGAACTCGCGCACCGCGTGCCCGATGACCCGAACCCGGCCCGGGGGCAGCGGAGCGCCCAGCGCCAGCAGTCGCTCGTGGGCGAAGCGGCTGGGCACCAGCACCGCGTCGGCCTGCGCGACCAGGCGCCGCTGCCAGAGCGCGAGCGAGGCGCCGTAGACCGCGGCCTCCGCGCCCGTGCCGCGGCAGTTGAGCCGGATCCCGGGCAGCGTGTTGAGGCCGTGGCAGCGCTGGCAGTCGGCGCCGCGCGTAAAGCACGTACCGACCGCGCACACCAGCCGGTAGTTGTGGAGCTGGAGGACAACGCGGGCCCCGGCCGACCGGGCCGCCGCGAGAGCCCGCCATCCGAGCGTCGGGTTGACGTTGTGGGCGTGGACCACGCGGGCGCGGGTGCGGCGCACCGCGACCGCCACGTCCTCAGGCGCCAGGCCCCCGCGCAGCATGGCGACGGCCGCGCGCGCCCGCCCCAGCGAAGCGGCGGCGAGCTGGGCCGAGTCGCGGGTGAGCAGGTCCGCTTCGCGGCCCATGCGCTCGCGCACCAGCCACATCAGGTCCTCCACCACACGCTCCTCTCCGCCCGTGGTCCGGTAGCGGTTGTGCAGGAAGAGGACCATGCCTTGCTCGTCCAACCTTAGGGTTCCTCAGGAAAGTCGATGCCTGTGGTCACCGTCGCGATACCGATCTTCAACGGCGGGCCGGCGCTCGAGCGGGTGCTGGGCGCGATCTCCCGCCAGCGGCTCGAGGGCTCGGACGGCGGCGAAATCGAGCTCCTGGTGTGCGACTCGGGTTCCACTGACGGCTCGCGCGAGGCCGCGCGGGCCGCGGGCGCCCGCGTCCTCGACGTCCCCGCCGGCGAGTTCGTGCACGGTCCGGTCCGCAACCTCCTCATGGAGCACGCGCGGGGCGACTTCGTGGCCTTCCTCACCCAGGACGCCGAGCCGGTCGACGACCGCTGGCTGGCGCGCCTGCTGGAGGGATTCGAGCTCGCCCCGGACGTGGCGCTGGTCTACGGGCCCTACCTCCCCCGCCCGGGCACGGGACCGCGGGCGGCCCGGGACCTCGAGCGCTTCTTCGGGCAGCTGAGCCCGGACGGCCAGCCGCGCGTCGACCGCCTCGAGGTGGGGGAGCGCGACCGCCCTGCAGCCGAGTTGTTTGGCCGGCGCACGTACTTCACGGACGCCAACGGGTGCGTGCGGCGCGCGGCGTGGGAGCGCGTGCCGTTCCCGCCGGCGGCCTACGCCGAGGATCATGCGCTGGCTCTGGCCATGCTCAGGGCCGGATACGCCAAGGTCTACCTGCCTGATGCCGGTGTGGTGCACTCGCACGAGTACACCATCGCCCAGGAGTTCCGCCGGGCCTTCGACGATTGGCGGGGACTGCTCGAGGTCTACGGCTGGCGCGAGCCGGCGGGCGTTGTCCACTGGATACTCCAGCTGCGGGGGCGGCTGGGCACGGAGTGGCGCGCGCTGCGCGCCGCGGGAACGCCGCTGGCCCGCCGGCCGCCGGCACTGACGCGCGCGGTGATCGAGCACACCGCCCGGCTGGCCGGGGCCGTGCTGGGATCCCGGGCCGATCGCCTGCCCGCCCGGGTGCGCGGGTGGGCCTCGCTGGACGGCCGGTCGAGCTTCGCCCCCCTCGGGGGCGAGGGGGGCGGCGACGTGGGCGGGCTCGCCCGCCCGGTCACCAGGGAAGCCGGCGATGCAGGACCGCCAGGCCGCGGCGAAGGCGACCGTCGCTGAGGTTCTTGCGCCGGTAGTACGCGATCGACTCGGCGAAGACCGCGTCCTTGCGCGCCACCACCGAGCCGTGGTGGCGGACGACGATCGAAGGGTCGTAGACGATCCTGTGCCCGGCCCGGCGCATCTGGAGGCACAGGTCCTCCTCCTCCTTGAACAGGAAGAAGCGCTCGTCGAAGCCGCCGACCTCGTCGAACGCGGCCCGCTCGATGAGCATCACCGCGCCCGACACCCACGCCACCTCCTGGCGGCGGTCCGTTGGCCGCCAGTAGCTGTCGCCCGCGCGCACCGCGATCTGGGCGCGCAGGCCGTGCAGGCGGCCGTGGTCCCAGCGCTGCGCGACTCCGGCTTCGGTCAGCAGCTTGGGACCGGCGGCGCTGACGCGCTCGCCGCTCTGAAGGACGGACAGCAGCCGGCGGGTGGTGTCGGGCTGGATGAACTCGACGTCGGGGTTGAGGATCAGCAGGTGATCGCCCTTCGAGCGCCGGGCGAGGAGGTTCTGGCCGGCGCCGAAGCCCACGTTGGTGGGCGACTGATGGACGTGGGAGCGCGCGAACCGGGCTGGTAGGTCTGTGAGGTCGTCGCCCGAGTCGTTGTCCAGGACGTGCACCTCGTAGGAGAGGCCGCTGTGATCCAGGTCGCGCTCCAGCGCGGACAGACAGCGTTCCAAGTAGCCGCGAGTGCGGTAGTTGACGATCTGGATCGCAAGCGCGCTGGCCGCCCCGCCCATGGGCGGTCCACCATAGTGCGCGCCACGCGCCGGGGAGCGGGGCGAGGCCAGCCGCCATGATGCCCGCCGTGCGCGTCGTCGTCGTCGCCGAGTTCTATCCGCGGGCCACCGACCCGGTCCTGGGGGTGTGGGCGCACCGCCAGGCCGTGGCCGTGCGCGATGCCGGGGCGGAGGTGCAGGTACTCGTTCTGTACCGCCCGATCCCCTCGCAAGCGACGCTGCGGCGGGGTTCGACGGCTTTCGCGAAGGAGATTGTGCGGCTGGCGCGCCAGCCGCACCGGGAGATCCGCGACGGCCTGCCCGTGACCTACGTTCCGTTCCTGTCTCCTCCGCGGGCGCGGGCCTACGCCCGCTGGGGCGCGTGGGCGGCGCCGACGCTGGGCCGTGCGCTGCGCCGGCTGCGACGGTCGTTTGCGTTCGAGGTCGTGCACGCGCACAACGCGGTACCGGCCGGGGATGCGGTGCGACGGGCGGGCGTGCGTGTCCCGCTGGTTGTGTCCGTCCACGGGGGCGACGTCTTCTACACGGCGCTGCACCAGCCGGGCGGGGCGGAGGCAGTCGGACGGGTCCTGGGCGGAGCGCGCCTCGTGCTGGCCAACAGTGGAGGAATCGAGCGGCTCGCGCGCGAGCACGGCGCGCGCAGGACGCGCGTCGTTCATCTGGGGGCGGACCTTGATCTGGGGGCGGACCTTGATCCGGGGACGGGCCTTGATCCGGGGGCGGACCTTGATCGGGGGGCGGACCCGGGTGCCGGGGCGGACCTGGCAGACGAGGAGCCCCGCCCGCCGAGCGGCGCTCCGACCCTTATCACCGTTGCGCATCTCGTCGCGCGCAAGCGGCACTCGGACGTCGTCCGGGCCGTTGCCCTGCTCGGGCAAAGTCATCCAGGGCTGCGATACGTGGTGGTCGGCGACGGGCCCGAACGGGAGGCGCTCGCGCAACTGGCCCGCGAGCTGGGCGTGTCGGACCGCGTACTCCTGCTGGGCCAGCGCGAACCGCGGGAGGCCCTGGCGCAGCTCGAGCAAGCAAGCCTGTTCGTCATGCCCAGCGCGGACGAGGCGTTCGGCGTGGCCTACGTGGAGGCGATGGCCCGAGGGATCC